>NZ_JAOEEE010000012.1:0-133790 GCF_029837675.1 Pseudomonas sp. GD04015
ACATTCGCAAAAGGCCGCAGCCATAATCCGGACTTTGCAAAATCCTGCCTGAACTTCTCCAATGGTCATCAGCATGCAATCCGACGCTTCGAGCAGACTCGCCAGATTACTCGACTACCTTGAGGCGGACCCCGGTAACCCCCGACTTTTGGGCGATGCATTGGCGCTGGCCGTGGAGTGTGGCGAGGCGTCCAGCAGCATGCGGTTGATCGAGCATCTGGAGACCAATCCGAGCAAGGACCCGCATCTCTATGCTCAGGCAACCTATCTGTTGCTCCGGACTGGGCAATATAAGAAGGCAGCGGAGTATGGGGATCATGCAATCGCTGCAGGTCTGGAGCATCCGGCTGTAGTCTTCAACACCGCACTCGGCCATTTTCACAGTGACGCCTACGAGGCTGCATCCGCCTTGCTGGAGCGCTTGACGGTTGGCTCCGACTGCCCGGTGGCAGCGTTGATGCTTCATGTTCGTGCTCTGGACCACTTGGAATGCAACGAGGAGGCGGAGTCTCTGGCGGCAAGGGCAGTACAGCTTGAGCCAGAGAATCCGGAAGCCATTGGCTTGCTGGCTCTACAGCAGTTCGAGAATGGAGACAATCCCTCTGCCATTCGCACCGCCCAGGAGTCACTGTCCAGGAATCCGGACCAGTTGGATGCCTTGGTTGCATGTGCGTCCGCCCATTTCGAGCAGGGCACGATCGAGGCGGCACGCAAGACCTGGATGCATGCGGTCGAAATCTATCCCGAATGTGGCCGGGCCTGGGGTGGGCTGGGGCAGATAGAATTCAACGATCTGAGCTTCGATGTGGCGCTGGAGCATCTGGAACGCGCAGTGCTTCATATGCCTAATCATATTGGTACCTGGCACCTGCTGGCCTGGATTCACATCCTGCGCTCGGAAAGCGAGCCTGCCCGCAAGGCCTTGCAACAGGCCTATGCTCTGGACCGCAATTTCAGCGAGACTCACGGGGCGCTTGCGGCCTGTGACGTGCTGGACGGAAGATTGGACGAGGCTCGGCAAGGAGTCCGCAGAGCCCTTCGTCTCGATGCTGGTTGTCGAGCGGCCAGTTATGCCCAGATGCTGCTGCTGAGCCATGAGGGCAAGCCGGAAGAGGGGAAGAAACTCTTTCGCGACATGTTGGCTCGCACGGTTCCATCGGGTACCGAAACCGGTGTCGCTATGGTCGAGAAATGGATGTCGGCCCGCAAAGGGCCATCGCAGAAATCCCCTCCCGGACACCATTGATTTCATCACTGACAGGATAAGCACATGCTGGACGCGGACGAGTACCTGCACCTGGCCATCAAAGCCAGCCAGACCGGCGATCACCATGCCTCGCTGGAACATCTGCACAAGGCCCTGGCGCAGGCTCCGTCCCATGCCGGGGCGCGCTACTTTCTTGCCGCGGAGCACGCGGAGCTCGGCTTGTATGAGCGAGCCTGCGAAGAGATGCAGGAGCTGCTTCTGATTGCGCCAGGCATGGAGATCGCTCGTTTCCAGCTGGGCTTGCTGAATCTGCAACTGGATCGCAAAGAGCCTGCGCGGCTGGTTTTCAAGGAGATTGCCGAGTCTGCCGGGGATGAAAGCCTCTTGGCTTTCGCGAATGCCTATCTGCATCTGCTGGACGAGCGGCAGCACGAGGCTATCGAACAATTGAACGAAGGCTTGAAGGTTTGCGGTAATCCGGCGCTGAAGGCGGATATGAGTCGGGTGTTGTCCAGTCTCTCATCGACTCCAGATGAGGTGGTGAAAGAGTCTGCCGAGGCTGCGCAGCCCATCTATCTGGGTGCCTATCGTAGTTCAGATGAGCTGTCTTGATGTCTCGGATCGAGCCCTCCCGACTTGTTCAGATTCTGGCGTCGTTGACCTCTCCCCAGAGCAAGGCGGGGGCCAATGCAAGGCGTAACGAGGCGGCTGGACCCAAGGCCGCAAAGGCACCTCGGGACATCTCGATACTGCGCGGCACATTGAAGTCCCGACTGAAAAAGCTGCGCCAGATATCTGCCGACGAATTCGAATCGGCCGCCCCCGTTGTGCTGGTTCAGGAAATCCTGCTCTGGGAGTTCGGCAGCGAGATCGCGGAGCATGATGCGTTCAAGAAGGCGACTGGTTCGATTTCAGAAGCTTTGCAGGCATCCCCGGATGCGCAGGGCTCACTCAAGCGATTGATAAATCTATTGAGCGAGGAGCATTTGTAGAGCGCTGAGGTTGACAGGCTGAATACTTTAATCCGAACCAGAGGCTGTGCGCAGTTAGTGTTATGAGTCACTGTGCTGGTGTATTCATCCTGACTACGGATCACGCGTGCTCCGTCGACCACGATCATTTAGTTTGTAGTTATGCACTGCTACAGAAGAGCAGTGGTAGTGGGAAAGAAAGAGCATGGATAGACAGTTTAAAAAAGGCTTGGAGGAGGTAGATGGCACTGGAGTTCGAGGGATTGAATACAGGTCGCGCCATTATCTTGGCCTCCGTGATTGTTGTTTTTGGCTTTTGGGGAATAACGTTAGCTTATGAGTTTTTTCAAGAGCAACATGTAAAGACTGCCCCTGGCGAGGAGCTCTCGGAATTGCAACAAGCCTTTGATCAAGAAGGGCTGCAGGAGGGGCAAGACCAAGCTGAGTTCCCTTCATGGGAGGAAAAGTTTCGAGCTAGGCAATTCGCAGAAGAGCAAGCGCGAAGTCAGGCAGAGCGGAGCAGGGAAGAAAGGGAAAGAAGGCTCCAATCGGTTGAGTGCCAATTCTGGTTGCAACAGCACAATCTGAAAACTACTGAGCGTATTGCTCGGAAGAAGGCGGAGTGGTGTGGTGAGTGAGTTGTGCTTTGATGGGCTGACAGGTCAATAAAAAGCCCCTAAAAATATCAATTTTTGGGGGCTATGTTCTTTCTGGCGTGTCCCTCTGTCGCGGGAGATACGCTATTTCTCTAACAAATCAGTCTGCCAGCAAGCTACGCAGCATCCATGCAGTCTTCTCGTGTACCTGCATGCGCTGGGTCAGCAGGTCGGCGGTTGGTTCGTCGCTGACCTTGTCGAGCAGCGGGAAGATGCCGCGGGCGGTGCGTACCACCGCTTCCTGGCCCTGGACCAGCAGTTTGATCATTTCCTCGGCGCTGGGTACGTCTTCCTCTTCCTTGATGGAGGAGAGGCGGGCGTAGGCGGAGTAGGTGCCGGGGGCGGGGAAGCCGAGGGCGCGGATGCGTTCGGCGATGGCGTCGACGGCCAGGGCCAGTTCGGTGTACTGCGTCTCGAACATGAGATGCAGGGTGTTGAACATCGGGCCGGTGACGTTCCAGTGGAAGTTGTGGGTCTTCAGATACAGGGTGTAGGTGTCCGCCAGCAGGCGGGACAGACCTTCGGCGATGGCGGCGCGATCCTGTTCGGCGATACCGATGTTGATTTCCATACCTTTCTCCTCATATGGCCGGAGCACAAGCTCCCAGTGATGGGTGCAGCCTAACATAGGCCACGTGGCTTCCAGCTTGGCTTGAATCAATGAATGCCATGCTTGGAGGCTATTGCCGGGTTTGCGGTTCCGTTCAAAGGTGGGCGAGTTCCGGTCTGTTCTGCAGCGTGTGGTTGAATGCCTCGACCCAGTGGCGGCTGAATTGCTGGCCCGCCAGGTTGTTGATTTCCAGGATCGCGCGCAGGCGCGGGCGCTTGCTCAGGGTCTGGTGGGCTCGCTCGTGGGTGCGTGCGTCGTAGGTGTCGGCGATGTTCAGTAGTAATGCGCCGGGATGGATCTCCGCCTCGCGCAGTCCCTTCGGATAGCCGCTGCCGTCGGCGTGCTCCTGGTGCTGGAGGATGATCTCGCCTGCTTCGCTCCAGAGCGGCATGCGCTTGAGCAGTTCGCTGGCCTGGCGGGGGTGGGATTGCATCTGCCGGCGTTCTTCGCGGCTGAGGTCGCTTCCCTTGTGCAACAGGTCCAGCGGCAGGAAGGCCATGCCCAGGTCGTGCAGGAATACCGCGGCTGCGAGCTGCTCGGGAGCCACCGGCTTGCCGGCGGATTCGTTCATGCCCAGTGCGAGGTCGAGCAGACGCAGGCCGCGGCCCTGCCAGTAGGGTGAACGCTGCTCGCCCGCTTCCATGAGTCCGGCGAAGAACAGCAGGTCGGCGCTGGCCTCGATGCCATGATCGGAGAGCAGCTGGGCGAGCTGCCCTTCACCGATTTCGACAGGCTCCAGGCGGGTTTCCGGCGCCAGGTTCTGCAGCAGGCCGCGACGGACTTCGGTCTGCCGGGATGCGGGGGCCGCCGCGAGTGCCTGGAGTGCCTGACAGAGGCTGTCGATCTGGCGCTGGTCCGGCGCTGCGGCAAGCCCGAGGGCCGCCTGGATCATGTTGCGCAGCTGGTCCAGGCTGAGCAGCAGGATGTCGCCGAGCAGGCTGTCGAACTGCAGGGTGCCTGCGCGCAGGCACTCCAGCACGTCCTCCATCGCCTGGGGCAGCGGCAGCAGGTGGTTCAGTTCGACGTAGCCGAGGTTGCCCTTGATGCTGTGCACCAGGCGGAACAGTTCGCGCAACCGGCCACCATCCTGCGGGTGGCGCTCCAGTTCGATCAGCAATTGCTCGCAGCGCGGCAGCTGCTCCTCGGTATCGAGGCGAAAGTCATCCAGCAGATCGCTGGGTACGTCGGCGGGGCGGGGCAGGGCCATGGGGTGGTCTCCGCAGGGCTGGACTCTCAGTATAGAAAGGCTGCGGGGCGGTGGTGGGCTGCGCAGGTGCGATTAACGCTATATAATCCCGCCCCTTGTCCCGCGGGTGCGGAGACGCATCGACCATGGCGCCATCGGTCGCCCGTTTCCCGCCGATTGCAGAACACGCCCGAGCCGGGCGCGAATTCAAGACTGATCTAGAGAAGCGAACCACGACCATGATGCGCAGCCACTATTGCGGCCAGTTGAACGAGAGCCTGGACGGCCAGGAAATCACCCTTTGCGGCTGGGTTCACCGCCGTCGCGACCATGGTGGCGTGATCTTCCTCGACATCCGCGACCGTGAAGGCCTGGCCCAGGTGGTGTTCGACCCGGATCGCGCCGACACCTTCGCCAAGGCCGACCGCGTGCGCAGCGAGTACGTGGTCAAGGTCACCGGCAAGGTGCGCCTGCGTCCGGAAGGCGCGCGCAACCCGAACATGGCCAGCGGCGCCATCGAGGTCCTGGGCTACGAGCTGGAAGTGCTGAACCAGGCCGAGACCCCGCCGTTCCCGCTGGACGAATACTCCGACGTGGGTGAGGAAACCCGCCTGCGCTACCGCTTCATCGACCTGCGCCGCCCGGAGATGGCCGCCAAGCTGAAGCTGCGTTCGCGCATCACCAGCAGCATCCGCCGCTACCTGGACGACAACGGCTTCCTGGACGTCGAGACGCCGATCCTGACCCGTGCCACCCCGGAAGGCGCGCGCGACTATCTGGTGCCGAGCCGTACCCACGCCGGCAGCTTCTTCGCCCTGCCGCAGTCGCCGCAGCTGTTCAAGCAGCTGCTGATGGTGGCCGGCTTCGACCGCTACTACCAGATCGCCAAGTGCTTCCGCGACGAGGACCTGCGCGCCGACCGCCAGCCGGAATTCACCCAGATCGACCTCGAGACCAGCTTCCTCGACGAAGACGACATCATGGGCCTCACCGAGACCATGATTCGCAACCTGTTCAAGGAAGTGCTGGACGTGGAGTTCGGCGAGCTGCCACACATGACCCTGGCCGAGGCCATGCGTCGCTTCGGCTCCGACAAGCCGGACCTGCGCATCCCGCTGGAGCTGGTCGACGTGGCCGACCAGCTCAAGGACGTGGAATTCAAGGTGTTCTCGGGCCCTGCCAACGATCCGAAGGGCCGCGTTGCCGCCCTGCGTGTGCCGGGCGCCGCCTCCATGCCGCGCAGCCAGATCGACGACTACACCAAGTTCGTCGGCAACTACGGCGCCAAGGGCCTGGCCTACATCAAGGTCAACGAGCGCGCCAA
This sequence comes from Pseudomonas sp. GD04015, assembly GCF_029837675.1. NCBI lineage: Bacteria > Pseudomonadati > Pseudomonadota > Gammaproteobacteria > Pseudomonadales > Pseudomonadaceae > Pseudomonas > Pseudomonas sp. GD04015. The sequence goes on from NZ_JAOEEE010000012.1 coordinate 5,955, forward strand.
GGGCGTCGAGGGCCTGCAGTCGCCGATCGTCAAGTTCATCCCGGAAGACAACCTGAAGGTCATCCTTGATCGCGTGGGCGCCGTAGACGGCGACATCGTGTTCTTCGGCGCCGACAAGGCCAAGATCGTCTGCGACGCCCTGGGCGCGCTGCGCATCAAGGTCGGCCACGACCTGAACCTGCTCACCTGCGAGTGGGCGCCGCTGTGGGTGGTCGACTTCCCGATGTTCGAGGAGAACGACGACGGCAGCCTGACCGCCATGCACCACCCGTTCACCGCGCCCAAGTGCTCGCCGGAAGAGCTGGAGGCCAACCCGGCCGCCGCACTTTCTCGCGCCTACGACATGGTGCTCAACGGCACCGAGCTGGGTGGCGGCTCCATCCGTATCCACGACAAGGGCATGCAGCAGGCTGTGTTCCGCGTGCTTGGCATCTGCGAGGAAGAGCAGCAGGAGAAGTTCGGCTTCCTACTCGACGCGCTGAAGTTCGGTGCTCCGCCCCATGGTGGCCTGGCCTTCGGCCTGGATCGCTTGGTGATGCTGATGACTGGCGCCAGTTCGATCCGCGAGGTCATCGCCTTCCCGAAAACCCAGAGCGCGGCCTGCGTAATGACCCAGGCGCCGGGCATCGTCGATGCCAAGGCGCTGCGCGAGCTGCACATCCGCCTGCGCGAACAGCCCAAGGCGGAATAAGAGAGAGCGACAGGAGCCTGGCATGCCAGGCTCCTTGCATTTCAGCGGTACGAAATCGATCGAAGAGACGGAGTGAGTTATGGCTGGTCATTCCAAATGGGCCAACATCAAGCACCGCAAGGGGCGTCAGGACGCCAAGCGCGGCAAGATCTTCACCAAGCTGATCCGTGAGCTGACCGTGGCTGCCAAGCACGGCGGCGGGGTGCCGGCGGACAATCCGCGCCTGCGCCTGGCGGTGGACAAGGCGCTGACCGCCAACATGTCGCGCGACGTGATCGACCGCGCCATTGCCCGTGGCGCCGGCAACAACGAAGCCGACAACATGATCGAGCTGAGCTACGAAGGCTACGCGCCGAGTGGCGTGGCGATCATCGTCGAGGCCATGACCGACAACCGCAATCGCACCGCCGCCGACGTACGCCACGCCTTCACCAAGTGCGGCGGCAACCTCGGCACCGACGGTTCGGTGGCCTACATGTTCGAGCGCAAGGGGCAGGTCAGCTACGCCCCGGGCGTGGACGAGGACGCGCTGATGGAGGCGGCCCTGGAGGCCGGCGCCGACGACGTGGAGATGGGCGAGGATGGTTCGGCCCTGGTCTCTACCAGCTTCTCCGACTTCCACGCGGTGAACGAGGCCCTGCAGGGTGCCGGTTTCAAGAGTGAGGAAGCGGAGATCGCCATGATCCCGTCGGTCAGCGCGCCGATTGCCGACCTGGAGACCGCGAAGAAGGTGCTCAAGCTGATCGACATGCTGGAAGACCTGGACGACGTGCAGAACGTCTACCACAACGCGGAAATCCCCGACGAGCTGATGGAGCAGCTGGACTGATCGTCATTCAGGACTGATCTGTGCCGGGCCGGCTGGCCTGGTGCAGGTGCGCCTCGAACTGGGCGACGATCTGCGGCCAGCCCTGCTTGCCGGCATGCTGGCGGGCATTCAGGCGCACCCGTCGTAGGCTTTCGGTGTCGTGCAGCAGCCAGTGCGCCGCGTCGATGAAGGTCTGCTCGTCGCCGGGTGTTGCCAGTGCGCCGTTGTGGCCGTGGCGGATATGCAGGGCGGCGGCCGCCTGGTCGAAGGCGACTACGCCAAGCCCCGAGGCCAGGGCCTCCAGCAGGACGTTGCCGAAAGTCTCCGACAGGCTGGGGAAGAGGAACAGGTCGCCGCTGGCGTAGTGGGTAGCCAGGTCCTCGCCGCGTTTCACGCCGCAGAACACGGCGTCCGGCAGCTCTTCCTGCAACTGCGCTCGCAGCGGGCCGTCGCCGACCATCACCAGCCGCAGGCGTAGCCGGGACTGTTGCAGCGCCCGGTAGGTGCGCACCAGCAGTTGCAGATTCTTTTCCGCGGCCAGGCGGCCGACGTGCAGCACGGCGATCTCGTCTTCCTCCAGGCCCCAGGCGGCGCGTAGTTCCGGCGAGCGCCGTGCTGGGTGGAACAGCTGGCCGTCCACGCCGCGGGCCAGCAGTTCCAGCCGCTCGAAACCGCGCCGCTGCAGTTCCAGTCGCTGGCTGGGGCTGGGCACCAGGGTCAGCCGCGAGCGGTTGTGGAACCAGCGCAGGTAGCCGGTCAGCAGGCGGGTGAGTAGGCCCAGGCCATAGTGGCTGCTGTACTGCTGGAAATTGGTGTGGAAGCCGCTGACCACCGGGATGCCGAGGCGCCGCGCGGCGCGTAGGGCCGAGAGGCCGAGTGGCCCTTCGGTGGCGATGTAGAGCACGTCCGGCCGGTTGCGCTGCCAGCGCCGGAGTAGCTTGTGCAGCGACGACTGTCCCCATTGCAGGCCGGCGTAGCCGGGCAGCGGCCAGCCGCGCGTCAGCAGCAGTTCCTCGTCGCTGGCGCCGGCTTCGTCGACCTGGCGCGGGCGCACCAGCTGTAGCTGGTGGCCGCGTTCGCGCAGGCCCTGGCAGAGCCGACCGAGGGTGTTGGCCACGCCATTGACTTCGGGCGGATAGGTCTCGCTGACCAGGGCGATATGCAGGCTTGTGACATTCATGGCATCAGTCTGGACCGATGCCGTGTCGCGCAGGTGACGGGGCGATGACCGAATGGTGACCGCGCTCGTGGCGCACCGTCCCGTCATCCCCGCGAAGGCGGGGACCCAGAAACGCAGCGCATGGATTCCCGCCTGCGCGGGAATGACGGGGTTTGAGGGGGCTTCGTCCGCGCGCCCTGTCTCAGACTTCCTTCGGCTTGATGTGGCCGAACAGCTGCTGGGAGAAACGCACGCGCTCTTCCGGGCTTTCCTTGATGTCGTCCTTCGCCAGTTCCGCGATGCGGGCTTCCACCGCGTGGGCGCGATGGGTCAGGCCGCAGTCGTTGGCGATCTGGATGTTCAGGCCGGGGCGGGCGTTGAGTTCGAGGATCAGCGGGCCCTTGTCCACGTCCAGCACCATGTCCACGCCGATGTAGCCGAGGCCGCAGAGTTCATAGCAGCCGGCCGCCAGCTTCATGAAGCCGTCCCAGTTCGGCAGCTGCACGCCGTCCACCGCGTTGGTGGTGTCCGGGTGCTTGGTGATCTTGTTGTTCAGCCAGGTGCCGCGCAGGGTCACGCCGGTGGCCAGGTCCACGCCGACGCCGATGGCGCCCTGGTGCAGGTTGGCCTTGCCGTTGGACTGACGGGTCGGCAGGCGCAGCATGGCCATCACCGGGTAGCCCATCAGCACGATGATGCGGATGTCCGGCACGCCTTCGTAGCTGATGCTCTTGAAGATCGGGTCCGGAGTGACGCGGTATTCGATCAGCGCGCGGTCGCGGTGGCCGCCCAGCGAATACAGGCCGGACAGAATGCTGGAGAGCTGCTGCTCGATCTCGTCGTGGCTGACGATCTTGCCGGAGACGGTCTTGAAGCGGCCCTCGAACTTGTCGGCGATCACCAGGATGCCGTCACCGCCGGCGCCCTGGGCCGGTTTGATAACGAAGTCGCTGCGCCCGCCGATGATCTCGTCGAAGCGCTCGATCTCCTTCTCCGTGGAGATGATGCCGTACAGCTCCGGTACGTGGATGCCGGCCTCGATGGCCCGCTCCTTGGTGATGATCTTGTCGTCGACGATCGGGTACAGGTGCCGCTTGTTGTACTTCAGCACGTAGTCCGCGTTGCGTCGGTTGATGCCCATGATGCCTTTGGCTTCAAGGGCCTTCCACGTCTTCCACAGGCCGATCATGGGTTCAATCCTTCAGGAAGGCTTTGAAGCGGAACAGCTCGGTCAGGCGGTAGCCGCGGTAGCGACCCATCGCCAGCATGAAGCCCACCAGGATCAGCAGCACGGCCGGGAAGGTGAAGACGAAGTAGGTCAGCTGCTCGATGCTCATCAGCATGTGGGCCAGCGATGCGGCGATCAGGGTGCCGACGGCGACCTTGAAGGCGTGGGCGCCGCCGCGCTCTTCCCAGGTGATGGACAGGCGCTCGATGGTCATGGTCAGGATCACCATCGGGAACAGGGCTACCGACAGGCCGCGCTCCAGGCCGAGCTTGTGGCTGAACAGGCTGATCACCGCGATCAGCACCACCACGAAGGTCAGCACCACCGACAGGCGCGGCAGCATCTGCAGCTTGAGGTGTTCGAGGTACGAGCGCAATGACAGGCCGAGGGCAGTGATGATGGTGAACAGCGCGATGCCGAAGCCCAGCTGGGTCTCGCGGAAGGCGAGGGCGATCAGTACCGGGGTGAAGGTGCCGAGGGTCTGCAGGCCGCCGAGGTTGCGCAGGATCAGGATCACCAGCACGCCGATCGGGATCATGATCATGATCTGGTAGGTCTGCTGGGTCTGCAGCGGCAGGCCGTACAGCGAGTATTCGAGGAAGTCGACGTCGGTGTTCTCGTCGGTCAGCTTGGCCAGGCGGATGGCGTTCATCTCGCTGTTGTTCAGGGTGAAGCTGACCTGCGGCTTCTTGCCGCCCTCGATGGTCACCAGCGGCTCGTCGCCGGTCCACCAGACCACGCGATCGACCGGCAGGCCCTGTTCGCCGGTTTCCGGGTTGAAGTACAGCCAGTTGTCGCCGTTGAAGCTGCGCAGCCAAAGTTCCGGGGTCTGCTGGGTGTCGGCGACCAGGCGGATGGTGTGCACGCGCTCCATCGGCACGTGGGCGATGGACAGCAGCAGGTCGATCACCTTGGCCTTGTTGGCGGTGGACGAGTCGCCGCCGAGCAGCAGCTTGACGTTGTCGTCGCCGGCATTGTTGACACGCTTGATGGTCTCGCTGATGAAGGTCTGCACGTCCGCCGAGTGTTGGCGGATGGGGGCGAGCAGGGCTTCTGCGGCGATCTTCTCGGCGCCTTCCACGGCGATGCTGTCGCGGAAGATCGGGCCCTTGGCCTTGGCCGGCTCGCCGCTGTAGCGCTTGGTCAGCACCAGGCGGTAGTAGAGGGTCTGGTTGCCGTTGGCGCGGCGGGCCGACCAGGTCAGCTTGCGGTTGCCGTCGACGCGGTTGACGCTCACGCCGTAGTTGTTGGAGATGAAGCTCTCGTTGAGGCTGACGTAGTCCTGGTTCAGCGGCGGCACGAACATCTGCACCTTCACCGGTTCGCGCGGGCTGGCCTGGAATTCGACCTTGGCGTCGATGTTCCACAGATCGTCGGTCTCGTCTTCGGTCACCGGGATGCCGAGGATGAATATCTGGTAGGCCGTGACCAGAACGCCCACCGTCACCAGGAGGGTGATCAGGACTTTCAGATGCAGGGTAAGAGAGCGCATGTGAGTTACTCGGCAGAGTTTGCGGAGGTGCAGCCAGGTTTGCCAGCAGCATATTTAAGACTGGGATCGACCAGGGCATCCAGGCGCTTGAGCGCTTCGGAGCCGATCAGCAGCGGGTATTGGAAGGCGCTGCGGTCGGTCAGGTTCACTTCGATGGTGCGTCGGGCCTTGCCCATGCACAGCTGCAGTTCGATTACCGGGCGTGCGGTGTAGGTCTTGTCTTCGTCGGGATCGAAGTCGCCGGCGCGGCGCTTGATCTTGCTGATGCGCGCCAGCGGGCGTTCGATCGGATGCTCGTGGGCGTCGTCGATGGCCAGGTAGAAGCGTACCCAGGTCTCGCCGTCGCGCTTGAAGCGCTTGATGTCGCGGGCGCTGAGGGACGCGGTCTTGGCGCCGGTGTCGAGCTTGGCGGCGACCTGCAGGTCCAGTTCGGTAAGGCTGACGTATTCGTTCAGACCATAGACGGTCTTTTCGGCGGCGGGACTCAGGCCGGGAAGCATCAGGATGCCGAGGAGGATGGCGAGGGACGTGAGTCGCATAAATCCTTTGATGGGTCGCGTCGTCGGGGCGGCGGGGCATGGGGCCGGCCGATGAAGTCTAGCAGGCGCACGGGTGGCCTGGGCCGGTGGATGCGGGCGGCATTCTAACATGGGGTTTTTCTGCGGCGACAGCCGCTTATGAGCGTTTCTGCAGGTGAAATGGTCGGTTGGGCACCGTTTTGCTCTCTCTTCAGATTGTCGACAATCCTGGTTTTGTTCATTGACATAAAAGCTTTTCAGGGCTTATTTTGGGCTCGTTGAAGTCAGTGTTGTTGACAATGATGCTCGAATTTATCGACTCGACCGCTGCCGACCAGGGTGACTCGGAAACCCTGGCCGAACACGTCTTCCGCCGCATCCAGGCGGCCATCGTGCAGGGCGAAATCCCCCCGGGCAGCAAGATCTCCGAGCCCGAACTGGCGCGCACCTACGGCATCAGCCGCGGGCCGTTGCGCGAAGCGATACACCGTCTCGAGGGACAGAAGCTGCTGGTGCGAGTTCCCCACGTGGGCGCCCGGGTGGTGTCGCTCAGCCATGCCGAGCTGATCGAACTGTACGAGATCCGCGAGTCCCTGGAGGGCATGGCCTGCCGCCTGGCGGCCGAGCGCATGGGGCAGGACGAGATCGACGAACTGCGCCGGGTGCTCGAACTGCACGAGCAGGACGCAGCGTTCAAGGCCGGCGTGGGCTACTACCAGCAGGAAGGCGATTTCGACTTCCACTACCGGATCATCCAGGGCAGCCGCAACAAGACCCTGGCGCAGATGCTCTGCGGCGAGCTGTACCAGCTGGTGCGCATGTACCGGCTGCAGTTCTCCAGCATGCCCAACCGGCCGCACCAGGCCTTCGCCGAACACCACCGCATTCTCGATGCCATCGCCGATCGTGACGGCGAACTGGCCGAGCTGCTGATGCGCCGTCACATCGGCGCCTCCAAGCGCAACATCGAGCGCCACTACCAGGAAGCGCTCGCCAACCCGTCCAAAACACGAGGTGAGTCATGAGTCAGAACACCGCCGGCCAGCGTTTCCGTCAGGCCCTTGCCGAAGAGAAACCGCTGCAGGTCATCGGCGCGATCAACGCCAACCACGCACTGCTGGCCAAGCGTGCCGGCTTCCGCGCCATCTACCTGTCCGGCGGCGGCGTGGCGGCCGGTTCCCTCGGCCTGCCGGACCTGGGCATCAACACCCTGGACGACGTGCTCACCGACGTGCGCCGCATCACCGACGTCTGCGACCTGCCGCTGCTGGTGGACATCGACACCGGCTTCGGTCCCAGCGCCTTCAACATCGAACGCACCATCAAGAGCCTGATCAAGGCCGGCGCCGCCGCCGCCCACATCGAGGATCAGGTCGGTGCCAAGCGCTGCGGCCACCGCCCGGGCAAGGAAATCGTCTCCTGCGAGGAAATGGTCGACCGGGTGAAGGCCGCCGCCGACGCCAAGACCGACCCGGACTTCTTCCTGATCGCCCGTACCGACGCGATTCAGGCCGAGGGCGTGGACGCCGCCATCGAGCGCTGCCGGCGCTACGTGGAGGCGGGCGCCGATGGCATCTTCGCCGAGGCCGCCTACGACCTGCCGACCTACGAGCGCTTCGTGCGCGAGTTGAACGTGCCGGTGCTGGCCAACATCACCGAGTTCGGCGCCACGCCGCTGTTCACCCGCGACGAGCTGGCCTCGGTCGGTGTAGCCATCCAGCTGTATCCGCTGTCGGCGTTCCGTGCGGCCAACAAGGCAGCGGAAAGTGTCTACACCTCGATCCGCCAGAACGGTCATCAGAAAGACGTCATCGAGCAGATGCAGACTCGCGTTGAACTGTACGACCGCATCGGCTACCACGCCTTCGAGCAGAAGCTGGACGCGCTGTTCGCCGCCGGCAAGAAGTGATCGGCACGCAGGTCCGCCTGCGCACGCACAAGAACGAATGATGAGGAGAGACCCGCGATGAGCGCCCAAGAAGCGACCACCCCTGGCTTCAAGCCGAAGAAGTCCGTGGCCCTGAGCGGCACCGCCGCCGGCAACACCGCCCTGTGCACCGTCGGCCGTACCGGCAACGATCTGCATTACCGCGGCTACGACATTCTCGATGTCGCCACCACCTGCGAGTTCGAGGAGATCGCCCACCTGCTGGTGCACGGCAAGTTGCCGAACGTCGCCGAACTGGCCGCCTACAAGGCCAAGCTGAAGGCACTGCGCGGCCTGCCGGCGGGCCTCAAGGCCGCGCTGGAGCAGCTGCCGCCGTCCGCCCACCCGATGGACGTGATGCGCACCGGCGTGTCCGTGCTCGGCTGCCTGCAGCCGGAGAAGGAAGACCACAACCACCCGGGCGCCCGCGACATCGCCGACAAGCTGATGGCCTCGCTGGGCTCCATGCTGCTGTACTGGTATCACTTCAGTCACAACGGCCGGCGCATCGAGGTAGAGACCGACGACGACTCCATCGGCGGTCACTTCCTGCACCTGCTGCACGGCGAGAAGCCGCGCGAGTCCTGGGTACGTGCCATGCACACGTCGCTGATCCTGTACGCCGAGCACGAATTCAACGCCTCCACCTTCACCTCCCGGGTGGTCGCCGGCACCGGCTCCGACATGTTCAGCTGCATCGCCGGCGGCATCGGCGCGCTGCGCGGGCCCAAGCACGGCGGCGCCAACGAGGTGGCCTTCGAGATCCAGAAGCGCTACGACAACCCGGACGAGGCCGAGGCCGACATCCGTGCCCGCGTCGAGCGCAAGGAAGTGGTGATCGGCTTCGGTCATCCGGTCTACACCGTGGCCGACCCGCGCAACAAGGTGATCAAGGAAGTGGCCCGCCAGCTCTCGGGCGAGCAGGGCAACACCAAGATGTACGACATCGCCGAGCGCCTGGAAACCATCATGTGGGACATCAAGAAGATGTTCCCCAACCTCGACTGGTTCAGCGCTGTCAGCTACCACATGATGGGTGTGCCCACCGCCATGTTCACCCCGCTGTTCGTGATCGCCCGCACCTCGGGCTGGTCCAGCCACGTCATCGAGCAGCGCATCGACGGCAAGATCATCCGGCCGAGCGCCAACTACGTCGGTCCGGAAGACCTGAAGTTCGTGCCCCTCAAGGACCGTCCGTAATCCAGCGGCGCGCCCCTCGCTGACCGTGCAGCGCGCCTTCTCCCGGACGGGGGAGGGTCGCCGGGGCCGCCCGCCAAGCCCATACAGGTTCGACCATGAACAGCCAATACCGTGAACGCCTGCCAGGCACAGACCTGGACTACTACAACGCCCCCGCGGCGGTGGACGCCATCAAGCCCGGCGCCTGGGCCGGCCTGCCGTACACCTCCCGCGTGCTGGCCGAACAACTGGTGCGCCGCTGCGACCCGCAGAGCCTGACCGCCTCTCTGGAGCAGCTGATCTACCGCAAGCGCGACCTGGACTTCCCCTGGTACCCGGCGCGGGTGGTCTGCCACGACATCCTCGGCCAGACCGCGCTGGTCGACCTGGCCGGCCTGCGCGACGCCATCGCCGAGCAGGGCGGCGACCCGTCCAAGGTCAACCCGGTGGTACCGACCCAGCTGATCGTCGACCACTCGCTGGCCGTGGAAGCGCCGGGCTTCGACCCGGACGCCTTCGAGAAGAACCGCGCCATCGAGGACCGCCGCAACGAGGACCGCTTCCACTTCATCGAGTGGACCAAGACCGCGTTCAAGAACGTCGACGTGATCCCGGCCGGCAACGGCATCATGCACCAGATCAACCTGGAGAAGATGAGCCCGGTGATCCAGGCGCGCGGCGGCGTGGCTTTCCCCGATACCTGCGTTGGCACCGACTCGCACACCCCGCATGTGGATGCCCTGGGCGTGATCGCCATCGGCGTCGGCGGCCTGGAAGCGGAAACCGTGATGCTCGGCCATCCGTCGATGATGCGCCTGCCCGATATCGTCGGCGTGGAACTGACCGGCCAGCGCAAGCCCGACATCACTGCCACCGATATCGTCCTGGCGATCACCGAGTTCCTGCGCAAGGAACGCGTGGTCGGCGCCTACGTCGAGTTCTTCGGCGAGGGGGCCGACAGCCTGTCCATCGGCGACCGCGCGACCATCTCCAACATGTGCCCGGAATACGGCGCCACCGCCTCGATGTTCTACATCGACGGCCAGACCATCGACTACCTCAAGCTCACCGGCCGCGAGCCGGAGCAGGTGGCTCTGGTGGAGAACTACGCCAAGGCCCTCGGCCTGTGGAGCGATGCGCTGAAGACCGCCGAGTACGAGCGCGTGCTGTCCTTCGACCTGGGCAGCGTGGTGCGCAACATGGCCGGCCCGTCCAACCCGCACCGCCGCCTGCCGACCTCGGCGCTGGCCGAGCGCGGCATCGCCGACGAAGCCAAGCTGCAGAGCGGCAAGGTCGAGGAAGCGGAGGGCCTGATGCCGGACGGCGCGGTGATCATCGCCGCCATCACCAGCTGCACCAACACCTCCAACCCGCGCAACGTGGTCGCCGCCGGCCTGGTGGCGAAGAAGGCCAATGCGCTGGGCCTGGTACGCAAGCCCTGGGTGAAGACCTCCTTCGCCCCCGGCTCGAAGGTCGCCAGGCTCTATCTGGAAGAGGCCGGCCTGCTGCCGGAGCTGGAAAAACTCGGCTTCGGCATCGTCGCCTACGCCTGCACCACCTGCAACGGCATGTCCGGTGCGCTCGATCCGGTGATCCAGAAGGAAATCATCGACCGCGACCTGTATGCCACCGCCGTGCTCTCCGGCAACCGCAACTTCGACGGGCGCATCCACCCCTACGCCAAGCAGGCCTTCCTGGCCTCGCCGCCGCTGGTGGTGGCCTACGCCATCGCTGGCACCGTGCGCTTCGATATCGAGCAGGACCCACTGGGCACCGATGCCAACGGCGACCCGATCACCCTCAAGGACCTGTGGCCGTCCGACGAGGAGATCGACGCCATCGTCGCCGCCAGCGTCAAGCCGGAGCAGTTCCGCCAGGTCTACATCCCGATGTTCGACCTGGGCAGTGTGCAGGAGGCGGAAAGCCCGCTGTACGACTGGCGCCCGATGTCCACCTACATCCGCCGCCCGCCGTACTGGGAAGGCGCGTTGGCGGGTGAGCGCACGCTCAAGGGCATGCGTCCGCTGGCGATCCTGCCGGACAACATCACCACCGACCACCTGTCGCCGTCCAACGCGATCCTGATGGACTCGGCCGCCGGCGAATACCTGCACAAGATGGGCCTGCCGGAGGAGGACTTCAATTCCTACGCGACCCACCGCGGCGACCACCTGACCGCCCAGCGCGCCACCTTCGCCAACCCGCAGCTGGTCAACGAGATGGCCGTGGTCGACGGTGCGGTGAAGAAGGGCTCGCTGGCCCGCGTCGAGCCGGAAGGCCAGGTCATGCGCATGTGGGAGGCGATCGAGACCTACATGAACCGCAAGCAGAACCTGATCATCGTCGCCGGCGCCGACTACGGTCAGGGCTCGTCCCGCGACTGGGCGGCCAAGGGCGTGCGTCTGGCGGGTGTGGAAGTGATCGTCGCCGAGGGCTTCGAGCGCATCCACCGTACCAACCTGGTCGGCATGGGCGTGCTGCCGGTGGAGTTCAAGCCGGGCACCACCCGCCTGACCCTGGGCCTGGACGGCACCGAGACCTATGACATCGAGGGCGAAGTGTCGCCGCGCTGTGACCTGACCCTGGTGGTCAACCGGCGCAACGGCGAGGTGGTAAGGGTCCCTGTGACCTGCCGCCTGGACACCGCCGCCGACGTCAGCGTGTACAAGGCCGGTGGCGTGTTGCAGCGCTTCGCCAAGGACTTCCTTGAAGGGGCGGTTGCCTGATGGCACGGCCTGCTCCCTCTCCCATGAATGGGAGAGGGAGTAGGCCCTGAGGGCCAGCAACACCTGGATTCCCGCCTACGCGGGAATGACGGGGGCAGGCCCGCCATCCTTCCATGCCGTCGTCCCCGCGAAGGCGGGGACCCAGTAGGCTCACAGCGCCAAATCACTGCCTATGAACATAGGATCTACCTTCATCAGCCAGGACGAAATCATGGCGCAACAGATCAAGATTCCCGCTACCTACATGCGTGGCGGCACCAGCAAGGGCGTGTTCTTCCGCCTGCAGGACCTGCCGGAAAGCTGCCGGGTGCCGGGCGAGGCGCGCGACAGGCTGTTCATGCGCGTGATCGGCAGCCCCGACCCCTATGCTGCACACATCGACGGCATGGGCGGCGCCACCTCCAGCACCAGCAAGTGCGTGATTCTGTCGCGTAGCAGCCAGCCGGACCACGACGTCGACTACCTCTACGGCCAGGTCTCCATCGACAAGGCCTTCGTCGACTGGAGCGGCAACTGCGGCAACCTGTCCACCGCCGCCGGCGCCTTCGCCATCCATGCGGGGCTGGTCGATCCGGCGCGCATCCCCGAGAACGGCACCTGCGTGGTGCGCATCTGGCAGGCCAACATCCAGAAGACCATCATCGCCCACGTGCCGGTCACTGGCGGCCAGGTCCAGGAAACCGGCGACTTCGAGCTGGACGGCGTCACCTTCCCGGCCGCCGAGATCGTGCTGGAGTTCCTCGATCCGTCCGATGACGGCGAGGAGGGCGGCTCGATGTTTCCCACCGGCAACCTGGTCGACGATCTGGAAGTCCCCGGCATCGGCACTTTCAAGGCGACCATGATCACCGCCGGCATCCCCACCGTGTTCGTCAACGCCGAGGACATCGGTTACCAGGGCACCGAACTGCGCGAGGACATCAACGGCGACCCGGCGCAGCTGGCGCGCTTCGAGCAGATCCGTATCGCCGGCGCCCTGCGCATGGGGCTGATCAAGACCGCGGAGGAGGCGGCGACCCGCCAGCACACGCCGAAGATCGCCTTCGTCACCAAGCCCCGCAGCTACCGGGCATCGAGCGGCAAGACGGTCGAGGCGGGCGATGTCGACCTGCTGGTGCGCGCCCTGTCCATGGGCAAGCTGCACCACGCCATGATGGGCACCTGCGCCGTGGCCATCGGCACGGCGGCGGCGATCCCCGGCACCCTGGTCAACCTGGCCGCCGGTGGCGGCGAGCGCGAGGCGGTGCGCTTCGGCCACCCGTCCGGCACCTTGCGGGTCGGCGCACAGGCCAGGCTGGTCGAAGGGCAGTGGACGGTGACCAAGGCCATCATGAGCCGCAGCGCGCGCATCCTGATGGAAGGCTGGGTGAGGGTGCCGGGCGACGCGATCTAGGTCGCCGCGCCGGGTGTCAGTGGTGATTGACGCCCAGCATCAGGCCGCCGGCGCCGACGAAGAAGGCACCGGTGCCCTTGTTCAGGCGGCTGACGCCCTTGCGGCTGCGCACCAGGCGGCGAATCTGCAGGCCGAACAGGGCATAGGCCATGGAAGCGACGCAAAGCTCGGCCAGCAGGTAGGTGCTGCCGAGGTAGAGGAACTGCTCGGCGGCCGGCTCACCGGGCTTGATGAACTGGGGAAAGATCGCGGCGAACAGCAGGATGGCCTTCGGGTTGCTGATGCCGACCAGGAACTCGTTGAGCATCAGCTTGCCGATGGGCGCCCTGGCGGCGGACTTGGGGCGCAACTCGCCCTCGTCGACCTTCAGGCCGCTGAACTCGGTGCTGCGCCAGGTGCGGATGCCCAGGTACACCAGATAGAGCGCGCCGACCCACTTGATGAGGGTGAAGGCGGTCTCCGAGGCCAGCAGCATGGCGCCCAGACCGACCGCGGAGATGAACAGGAAGATGGCGTAGGATGCCAGCCGGCCGAAGGTGGCCAGCAGCGCGGCCCGCAGGCCGTAGTTGATGCCGTTGTTGAGGGCGCAGAAGTTGTTGGGGCCCGGGCCGAGGGAGATCAGCGCCGCGATGGGGGCGAACAAAACCGCGTCCATGAGTGTCATGACATCACCGGCTGGGCAAGTGGATTATTTGAGGCGCCGTTCGACGCCTTTTTCGACCAGGATCTTCGCCGAGATTTCCTCGACGGAGAAGTGGGTCGAGTTGATGAAGTTGATGCCTTCGCGACGAAGCAGGTTCTCCACCTCGCGCACCTCGAACTCGCACTGGGCGAAGCTGGCGTAGCGGCTGTTGGGCTTGCGCTCGTGGCGGATGGCGGTGAGGCGGTCGGGGTCGATGGTCAGGCCGAACAGCTTGTGCTTGTAGGGCTTGAGGGCGGTCGGCAGCTGCAGGCGCTCCATGTCCTCCTCGGTGAGGGGGTAGTTGGCGGCGCGGATGCCGAACTGCATGGCCATGTACAGGCAGGTGGGCGTCTTGCCGCAGCGGGAGACGCCGATCAGGATCAGGTCGGCCTTGTCGTAGTAATGGGTGCGGGCGCCGTCGTCGTTGTCCAGAGCGAAGTTGACCGCCTCGATGCGCTCCATGTAGTTGGTGCTGCTGGCGATGGAGTGGGACTTGCCGACCGAGTAGGACGAATGCTCGCTGAGCTCGGCCTCCAGCGGTGCCAGGAAGGTCGAGAAGATGTCGATCATGAAGCCTTCGGACTGGCCCAGGATGTCGCGGATTTCGTGGTTGACCACGGTGTCGAAGATGATCGGCCGGGCGCCGTCTTTCTCGGCAGCATTGTTGATTTGCTGTACCATGGCCCGCGCCTTCTCGACGCTGTCTATATAGGGGCGCGTGAGCTTGGTGAAGCTGATGGTCTCGAATTGCGCCAGCAGACTTTGACCAAGGGTTTCCGCGGTGATGCCGGTGCCGTCGGAAATGAAGAATGCGGTTCGTTTCATTGATGCCAGAGGCCTTAAGTCAGGAACGATTCTTGGCTATGATAGGCCCCCTTTGCCGGGCCCGTACTGGTCGGCATTGTGACTTATTTCCTTGAGGCAAAGCCAGGATGCGGCGGCGCTGCACCGGCTCTGCCACGTACAGTGGAGAGTTCACCTTGGTAGAGTACGTCATTTCCCTCGATAAGCTCGGCGTCCACGATGTGGAGCATGTAGGGGGCAAGAACGCATCCCTCGGCGAGATGATCAGCAACCTCGCCGGTGCTGGCGTATCGGTCCCCGGTGGTTTCGCCACCACCGCCCAGGCCTACCGTGACTTCCTCGAACAGAGCGGCCTCAACGACCGCATCCACGCCGCCCTCGACGCGCTGGACGTGGACGACGTCAACGCCCTGGCCAAGACCGGCGCGCAGATCCGCCAGTGGGTGATGGACGCCGAGTTCCCGGCCCAGCTGGACGCCGACATCCGCACCGCCTTCGCCGAGATGAGCGCCGGCAATGACAACATGGCCGTTGCCGTGCGCTCCTCGGCCACCGCCGAGGACCTGCCGGACGCCTCCTTCGCCGGCCAGCAGGAAACCTTCCTCAACATCCGTGGCGTGGACAACGTGATCCGCGCGGCCAAGGAAGTGTTCGCCTCCCTGTTCAACGACCGCGCCATCGCCTATCGCGTACACCAGGGCTTCGACCACAAGCTGGTCGCCCTGTCCGCCGGCGTGCAGCGCATGGTGCGTTCGGAAACCGGCACCGCCGGCGTGATGTTCACCCTGGACACCGAGTCCGGCTTCCGCGACGTGGTGTTCATTACCGGCGCCTACGGCCTCGGCGAGACCGTGGTGCAGGGCGCGGTGAACCCCGACGAATTCTACGTGCACAAGCAGACCCTGGAAGCCGGCCGCCCGGCGATCCTGCGTCGCAACCTGGGCAGCAAGGCGATCAAGATGGTCTACGGCGACGAAGCCAAGGCCGGTCGCTCGGTCAAGACCGTCGACGTGGACCGCGCCGATCGCGCCCGCTTCGCTCTGTCCGACGCCGAGGTCACCGAACTGGCCAAGCAGGCGCTGATCATCGAGAAGCACTACGGCCGCCCGATGGACATCGAGTGGGCCAAGGACGGCGATGACGGCAAGCTGTACATCGTCCAGGCCCGCCCCGAGACCGTGAAGAGCCGCAGCAGCGCTACCGTGATGGAGCGCTACCTGCTCAAGGAGAAGGGCAAGGTACTGGTGGAAGGCCGCGCCATCGGTCAGCGCATCGGCGCCGGCAAGGTGCGCGTCATCCATGACGTGTCCGAGATGGACAAGGTGCAGCCGGGCGACGTGCTGGTCTCCGACATGACCGATCCGGACTGGGAGCCGGTGATGAAGCGCGCCAGCGCCATCGTCACCAACCGCGGCGGTCGTACCTGCCATGCGGCGATCATCGCCCGCGAGCTGGGCATCCCGGCCGTGGTCGGCTGCGGCAACGCCACCCAGGTGCTGCAGGACGGCCAGGGCGTGACCGTCTCCTGTGCCGAGGGCGACACCGGCTTCATCTTCGAAGGCCAGCTGGGCTTCGACATCCGCAAGAACTCGGTCGACGCCATGCCTGATCTGCCGTTCAAGATCATGATGAACGTGGGCAACCCGGACCGCGCCTTCGACTTCGCCCAGCTGCCCAACGAGGGCGTCGGCCTGGCCCGTCTCGAATTCATCATCAACCGCATGATCGGCGTGCACCCCAAGGCGCTGCTGAACTTCGCCGGCCTGCCGGCGGAGATCAAGGACAGCGTCGAGAAGCGCATCGCCGGCTACGACGACCCGGTCGGCTTCTATGTCGAGAAGCTGGTCGAGGGCATCAGCACCCTGGCCGCGGCCTTCTGGCCGAAGAAGGTCATCGTGCGTCTGTCGGACTTCAAGTCCAACGAATACGCCAACCTGATCGGCGGCAAGCTGTACGAGCCGGAGGAAGAGAACCCGATGCTCGGCTTCCGCGGCGCCTCGCGCTACATCAGCGAGAGCTTCCGCGACTGCTTCGAACTGGAGTGCCGCGCGCTGAAGAAGGTGCGCAACGAGATGGGCCTGACCAACGTCGAGATCATGGTGCCCTTCGTGCGCACCCTGGGCGAGGCCTCGCAGGTGGTCGAGCTGCTCGCCAGCAACGGCCTGAACCGCGGTCAGGACGGCCTGAAGGTCATCATGATGTGCGAACTGCCGTCCAACGCCCTGCTGGCCGACGAATTCCTCGAGTTCTTCGACGGCTTCTCCATCGGCTCCAACGATCTGACCCAGCTGACCTTGGGCCTGGACCGCGACTCCGGCATCGTCGCCCACCTGTTCGACGAGCGTAACCCGGCGGTGAAGAAGCTGCTGGCCAACGCCATCGCCGCCTGCAACAAGGCCGGCAAGTACATCGGCATCTGCGGCCAGGGCCCGTCGGACCACCCGGACCTGGCCAAGTGGCTGATGGAGCAGGGCATCGAGAGCGTGTCGCTGAACCCGGACTCGGTGCTGGACACCTGGTTCTTCCTCGCCGAGGGCCAGCAGCAAGGCTGATCCGGTCGCATGCAGAAGGGCGGGAGCGATCCCGCCTTTTTTGTGGCTCCGGGCTATCGCCCAGGGACGACGCCAGTAGTCGCTCCCGGCAATTCTTGTGCAAGAAAGCAGTATGCAAAGCAGTAGCGAATTGTTCCCCGTCGCCCTGATCAGCGCCGAACTGCGCGGCGATCTGAGCGAGGACGTGTACCGCCTGAAGCCCGGCACTGCGCCGGATTTCTCCGTCGAGCTGGCCGTGACCCGGCTGGGCCTGGCCGGCCAGCAGGAGCGTGGCCAGCCGGTGATCCTGCTGCACGGCAGCTTCTCCAACCGGCGCTTCTGGTACTCGCCGCGTAGCATCGGGCTCGGCCCGCACCTGGCCCGCGCCGGTTTCGACGTATGGATCGCCGAGATGCGCGGACACGGCCTGTCGCCGCGCAACCAGGCGTACAAACACAACAGCGTGGCGGAGTATGCCCGCTACGACCTGCCGGCCATCGCCGCCTTCGTCCGCGAGCAGAGCGGGCAGGTGCCGCACTGGGTGGGGCATTCGCTGGGCGGCATCACCCTGGCCGCCGCGTTGGGCGGCGGCTACCTGGACGAGAGCAGCGCCGCGTCGGCGGCCCTGTTCGGCAGCCAGATCAGCCGTGTCTACTGGCCGCTCAAGGTGCCGCCCCTGGAATGGGGCAGCCGCCTGCTGCTCAAGGGCTTTCCTCATATTTCCGGTGCCCGTTTCAAGCGCGGACCCGAGGACGAACCGATCGGCGTGGCGCTGGAAAGCCTGCGCTGGCACCGGCTGTTCGGCCGCTTCGGCGACGCCGAGCGCGACTGGTGGGCCGGCATGGCCGACGTGACGGTGCCGCTGCTGGCGGTGAGCGCCACGGGCGACCTGCAGGACCCGGCCTGGGCCTGCCGCAAGCTCTACGACCAGTTCATCTCGGCGCCGCGCAGCTTCCTGCTGCTGGGCAAGGAAAAGGGCTACTCCAGCGATTTCGGCCATATCGAGATGCTGGTCAGCAAGGAGGCGCAGACCGAGGTCTGGCCGCTGGTCGAGCACTGGCTGCGGGAACTGGGACTGCCGCCCGAAAAACGCCAGGACGAGGTTACAAGCGCTCTGGCATGCGGCTAAGATGTGACGAAATCCGCCGGCTCGGTCACGATCCGCATGTTCGTCGCTCTGGAGCGTCTGATCAATCTGCA
Organism: Pseudomonas sp. GD04015; assembly: GCF_029837675.1. Classification (NCBI taxonomy): domain Bacteria; kingdom Pseudomonadati; phylum Pseudomonadota; class Gammaproteobacteria; order Pseudomonadales; family Pseudomonadaceae; genus Pseudomonas; species Pseudomonas sp. GD04015. Next base: position 24,293 of record NZ_JAOEEE010000012.1, read on the forward strand.
GGACGGCTATCGGCAGGCCTTCCCGGTCGCCGGTCTCGACCTGTTGTTGCTGGTGGTCGAGCGACAGCCGCTGCTGCTGGAGAATCGCTGCCCCCATCGCGGGGCGCCGCTGCAGGACGCCACCCTCAGCGGCTCGGTGCTGCGTTGCGCGCGCCACGGCGTGGAGTTCGACCTGCACAGCGGCCAGCCGCTGAACGCGCCCTGCGCGGCGCTTCGCCGGTTCAGCCTGGCGTACGACGGTGACCGCATCGGTATCGATGTCTGAGGTTCAACTGAAAGGAGCTTTTCCATGCAATACGTCACTCCCGATCTGTGCGACGCCTACCCGGAGCTGGTGCAAGTGGTCGAGCCCATGTTCGCCAACTTCGGCGGCCGCGACTCCTTCGGCGGCGAGATCGTCACCGTCAAGTGCCACGAAGACAACTCGCTGGTCAAATCTCAGGCCGACGAGCCAGGCAAGGGCAAGGTCCTGGTCGTGGATGGCGGCGGCTCCCTGCGCCGCGCGCTGCTGGGCGACATGATCGCCGAGAAGGCCGCCAAGAACGGCTGGGAAGGCATGGTGATCTACGGCTGCGTGCGCGATGTCGACGTGCTGGCGCAGACCGACCTGGGCGTGCAGGCCCTGGCCAGCCACCCGATGAAGACCGACAAGCGCAACATCGGCGACCTCAACGTACCGGTGACCTTCGGTGGCGTGACCTTCAAGCCGGGCCACTACGTATATGCCGACAACAACGGCGTGATCGTTTCCCCCGAGCCGCTGAAGATGCCGGAGTGATGCCGTCGGGGCTCGTCTTCAGCGGGCCCCGACAGGATGCGAATTGGGATGTACGAGAAAGACAACCTGCACTGGGGGCTGGTGCACGCCTTCGTGCTTGACGGCGAGGGTGGTGCCCGCAGCCTGGAATGGGACCAGCTGGAAGGCTTGCGCCTGGCCGAGCACGAGAGCCTGTGGCTGCACTGGGATCGCGGCCATCCGCAGACCGGCGCCTGGCTGCGTGAGCACAGCGGCCTCAGCGAATTCAGCTGCGACCTGCTGCTGGAAGAGAACACTCGCCCACGACTGCTGACGCTACCGGAGCACGAGCTGCTGCTGTTCCTGCGCGGCGTCAACCTCAATCCCGGCGCCGATCCCGAGGACATGGTGTCGGTGCGCATCTTCGCCGGCGCGCGCCGGGTCATTTCCCTGCGTCTGCGCCCGCTGCGCGCCACCGAGGAATTGATCGCGCTGCTGGAGAAGGGGCAGGGGCCGCGCAACAGCGCCGAACTGGTGCTGGAGCTGGCCCATCACCTGACCGATCGCGTCGATGGGCTGATCGACAATCTGTCCGAGCAGCTGGAGGGGCAGGAAGAACTGCTCGACGGCGACGAGCGCTTCATGCCCGACCACGGGCTGGTGCTGCATGTCCGCCGTCGGGCTGCCGGCCTGCGTCGCTTCCTGGCGCCGCAGCGGGATATCTTCGGCCAGCTCACGCGCAGCGGCTTCGGCGATGGTGACTACTGGAACGAGCTGAACAACCGGCTGACCCGCTACCTGGAAGAGCTGGAGATGGTCCGCGAACGGGTGGGCTTGATCCTCGAAGCCGAGCATCGGCGCATGAGCGAGAAGATGAACCGCGCCATGTACCTGCTCGGTGTCACCACGGTGTTCTTCCTGCCCATGAGCTTTCTCACCGGCCTGCTCGGCATCAACGTCGGCGGCATACCCGGGGCGGACAGCCGGTATGGCTTCCTGCTCATCTGCGCCATCCTCGCGGGGATCGGCACCCTGCAGTGGTGGCTGTTCCGCCGTCTGCGCTGGCTGTAGATGTGACCTCGCCCGCGAGCGCCACGTCTAGCCAACAAATCCGTGCGAGGTAGGCATGTACGATCCTTTCGAAGAGTCCCTGCGCAATCTGCTGAATTCGTCGCCCTCCGAGCATGACGACGATGCGGCCCTCGGGCGCGTGCTCAAGACCGCCAATCGCCAGGTGGGCGCCGGCGATCTGTTCGGCCTCATGGGCCGTGGCCTGGAGGCTCTGATGATCGCCCTCAACAACGGCTCGGGCCACCTGACGCCGGTTTCCCGCTCCACCGCCCGCTCTGCAGACAAGGCTGACTGACTATGGAACTCGATCCCTGGACCCAAGCGCTCGTGGCCGCCATGACCACCCTGTGGAGCAAGATCGCGGGCTTCATTCCCAATCTGTTCGTCGCGCTGATCCTCGGCCTGCTCGGCTTCGTGGTGGCCAAGCTGCTCGACACCCTGATCTCCAAGCTGCTGGCCAAACTCGGCCTCGACCGCCTGATGGCGGGCACCGGCCTGACCAAGCTGATGGCGCGCGTGGGCATTCAGGTGTCGGTGTCGACCCTGATCGGCAAGATCATCTACTGGTTCGTGCTGTTGATCTTCCTGGTCTCCGCCGCCGAGTCGCTGGGCCTGCAGCGCGTGTCGGCGACCCTCGATGTGCTGGCCCTGTACCTGCCCAAGGTATTCGGCGCGGCCCTGGTACTGCTCGCCGGCGTGCTGCTCGCCCAACTGGTCAGCAGCCTGGTCCGCGGAGCCGCCGAGGGTGTCGGCCTGGACTACTCGGCGGGCCTCGGCCGCATCGCCCAGGGTCTGGTGATCATCATCAGCATCTCGGTGGCCATCGGTCAGCTGGAAGTGAAGACCGACCTGCTGAACAACGTGATCGCCATCGTGCTGATTTCCGTGGGCCTGGCCGTGGCCCTGGCGCTCGGCCTGGGCAGCCGCGAGATCGCCGGGCAGATCCTGGCCGGCATCTATGTGCGCGAACTCTACGAGGTCGGGCAACAGGTGAAGGTCGGCGAGGTCGAAGGCCAGATCGAGGAGATCGGCACCGTGAAGACCGTTCTGCTCACCGACGACGGTGAGCTGGTCTCGGTGGCCAACCGCACTCTGCTCGAGCAGCGCGTCAGCAGCCGCTGACGCATCAATCCCTGCTAATGTATGCGACCGGCGCCACTCGCGTTGCGCTGTGGCGCTGCCATCTGATCTGACTGTCGGCACGAGCTGTTTTGAACAAGGCCCAATCGCTTCCCACGCGGTACGACCCACGCGAGCTCTCGGACGAGGAGCTGGTGCAGCGTGCTCACGTCGAGCTGTTCCACGTCACCCGTGCCTATGAAGAGCTGATGCGGCGTTACCAGCGCACCCTGTTCAATGTATGCGCGCGTTACCTTGGCAACGAGCGGGATGCCGACGATGTGTGTCAGGAAGTTATGCTCAAAGTTCTTTATGGTCTGAAGAACTTCGAGGGCAAGTCCAAGTTCAAGACCTGGCTCTACAGCATCACTTACAACGAATGCATCACCCAATACCGCAAGGAGCGCCGCAAGCGCCGACTGCTCGATGCGCTCAGCCTGGACCCGCAGGAAGAAGCCTCGGAGGAAAAGGCGCCGAGGCTGGAGGAGAAGGGCGGTCTCGACCGCTGGCTGGTTCACGTCAATCCGATCGACCGGGAAATACTGGTGCTGCGTTTCGTCGCCGAACTGGAGTTCCAGGAGATCGCAGACATCATGCACATGGGATTGAGCGCCACGAAGATGCGTTACAAACGTGCGCTGGACCGGCTTCGGGAAAAATTCGGGAATATTGGTGAAACTTAATTAGCCCGAGCGCCTCTTACGCGCTGGGTGCGTGAAATATCAACTACACCACCGTGTGTGGTTTTGTTACACTCGCCGCCCTGTTGTTCTCGGTCTCTGGAGCGGGCAACTACTAATCGTCTTTTTGATGGGGATTTACGGATGAAACTTAAAAACACCTTGGGCGTAGTCATCGGCTCGCTGGTTGCTGTCTCTTCTCTGAATGCACTGGCCCAAGGCCAGGGCGCCGTTGAAATCGAAGGCTTCGCCAAGAAGCAGTACTTCGACAGCGCTCGCGAGTTCGACAACGACGGCAACCTCTTCGGCGGTTCCATCGGTTACTTCCTGACCGATGATGTCGAGCTGCGCCTGGGTTACGACGAAGTGCACAACGCTCGTTCCAACGATGGTCGCAACATCAAGGGCTCCAACACCGCCCTGGATGCTCTGTACCACTTCAACTCCCCGAGCGACAGCCTGCGTCCGTACATCTCCGCCGGCTTCTCCGACCAGAGCATCGGCCAGAACGGCCGCAGCGGTCGTAATGGCTCCACCTTCGCCAACCTGGGCGGCGGTGCCAAGTACTACTTCACCGAGAACTTCTACGCCCGCGCTGGCGTTGAAGCTCAGTACAACATCGACCAGGGCGACACCGAGTGGGCCCCGAGCATCGGTATCGGCCTGAACTTCGGTGGCGGTTCCGCCCCGGCTCCGGCCCCGGTTGCCGAGCCGGCCCCGTACGTCGAAGAAGCTCCGGCTACTCCGGAAGCCGCCGAGACCGTACGTGTCGAGCTGGACGTGAAGTTCGACTTCGACAAGTCCAAGGTCAAGGAAGAAAGCTACAGCGACATCAAGAACCTGGCCGACTTCATGAACCAGTACCCGCAGACCAACACCACCGTTGAAGGCCACACCGACTCCGTCGGCACCGACGCCTACAACCAGAAGCTGTCCGAGCGTCGTGCCAACGCCGTTCGCGACGTACTGGTCAACGAGTACGGTGTAGGTTCCGAGCGCGTTGGCTCCGTTGGCTACGGCGAGTCCCGCCCGGTTGCCGACAACGCCACCGAAGCCGGTCGCGCGGTCAACCGTCGCGTAGAAGCCGAAGTGGAAGCCCAGGCCAAGTAATCCGGCCCGGCGCTCTGCAGAAAACCCGGCCTCGGCCGGGTTTTTTGTTGCCCGCGATTTGTCACGTCCGCGTCATTCCTCCGCCATATCACTGCGCTGCAATCGCCATACAAGGACTCTCGGGAGCCAGGCGATGCGACTGTGCGTGATCGGTGCGGGTTATGTGGGGCTGGTGACGGCGAGCTGCTTCGCCGAGATGGGCAACCGGGTGGTCTGCGTGGAGCGCGACCCAGGTAGGCTGGCGCAGCTGGCCCGCGGGGAGTCGCCGATCTACGAGCCGGGTCTCGAGCCGATGCTCAGGGCCCATCTCGCCAGCGGCCAGCTGAGCTTCACCGGGATGCTGGCCGAGGGCGTGCGCCAGGCCCAGGTCGTGTTCATCGCCGTGGGCACGCCGACCGGGGAAGACGGCTCGGCCGACCTCAGCCATGTGCTGGCGGTCGCCGACCAGCTGGGGCAGTGCCTCTCCGCGCCCTGCCTGATCGTCGACAAGTCCACCGTGCCGGTGGGTACGGCGGAGCGGGTCGGTCAGCGCATCAATCGAGGGCTGGCCGACCGTGGCCTGCCGTTCCGGATCAAGGTGGCGAGCAATCCCGAGTTCCTCAAGGAGGGCAGCGCCGTCGAGGATTTCATGCGCCCGGACCGGGTCGTGCTGGGCTGCGACGACGGCGAAAGCCAGGAGCAGCTGCGCCGCCTCTACGCGCCGTTCCTGCGCAACCACGACCGGGTGCTGTGCATGGGTGTGCGCGCGGCCGAGTTCACCAAGTACGCGGCCAACGCCTTCCTCGCCACGCGGATTTCCTTCATGAACGAGATGGCCGGGCTCTGCGCGCGGCTGGCGGTGGACATCGAGGACGTGCGGCGAGGCATCGGCAGCGACCGCAGGATCGGCACCCACTTCATCTACGCCGGGTGCGGCTATGGCGGCTCCTGCTTTCCCAAGGATGTGCGGGCGCTGATCCGCACCGCCGAGCTGGAGGGCTTCGAGCCCGGCATCCTGCGGGCGGTGGAGGCGCGCAATGCGCTGCAGAAGACCCTGCTGTTCCAGGCCCTGCGCGAGCATTTCAACGGTTTCCTGCATGGCCGTGTGATCGCGCTCTGGGGACTTTCCTTCAAGCCGGGGACCGATGACCTGCGCGAGGCGCCGAGCCTGGTCCTGCTCGATGCGCTGCTGGCCGCCGGTGCCCGCGTGCAGGCCTGCGACCCGGTGGCGTGCGCCGCCGTGGCCGAGCGCTACGGCGAGGCGCTGGAAAGCGGGCAGTTGAGCCTGGGCGAGTCGCCCTATGCGGCGGTGCAGGGCGCCGATGCCCTGGTGCTGGTCACCGAGTGGAAGCAGTTCCGCCAGCCGGATTTCCAGCGCGTGCGGGCGACGATGCGAATGCCGGTGCTGTTCGATGGTCGGAACATCTACGATCCGGCCGAGATCGCCCGGTCGGGCTTCCTCTACCGGGGTATCGGCAGGCCACCGGCGGGGCATTGTAAGGCCGACGCCGCCTGATTAGACTGCGCGGCAATTCCGCCCCGCAGTTCCAAGGATTGCCATGATCAAGAAATGTCTGTTTCCGGCGGCTGGCTACGGCACCCGCTTCCTGCCCGCCACCAAGGCCATGCCCAAGGAAATGCTGCCGGTGGTCAACAAGCCGCTGATCCAGTACGGCGTCGAGGAGGCCCTGGAGGCCGGCCTGAGCGAGATCGCCATGGTCACCGGCCGCGGCAAGCGCGCCCTGGAAGACCACTTCGACATCAGCTACGAGCTGGAGCACCAGATCCAGGGCACCGACAAGGAGAAATACCTGGTCGGCATCCGCCGCCTGATCGAGGAGTGCACCTTCTCCTATACCCGCCAGATCGAGATGAAGGGCCTCGGCCACGCCATCCTCAGCGGCCGCCCGCTGATCGGCGACGAGCCGTTCGCCGTGGTGCTGGCGGACGACCTGTGCTTCAACCTCGAAGGCGACGGCGTGCTGCAGCAGATGGTCAAGCTGTACAACCAGTTCCGCTGCTCCATCGTCGCCATCCAGGAGGTGCCGCGCGAGGAGACCTCCAAGTACGGCGTGATCGCCGGCGAGATGATCCGTGACGACATCTTCCGGGTGAACAACATGGTAGAGAAGCCGAAGCCCGAGGACGCCCCGTCGAACCTGGCGATCATCGGCCGCTACATCCTGACCCCGGACATTTTCGACCTGATCGAGCAGACCGAGCCGGGCAAGGGCGGCGAGATCCAGATCACCGACGCACTGATGAAGCAGGCCCGGGACGGCTGCGTGATCGCCTACAAGTTCAAGGGCAAGCGTTTCGACTGCGGTGGCGCCGAGGGCTACATCGAGGCGACCAACTTCTGCTACGAGAACCTGTACAAGACCGGCAAGGCCTACTGACGGGCCGCCAGCCGATCGAAGCCACCTGCGGGTGGCTTCGTCGTTTCAGGCCCCCGGTTCAGGGTATGGGCATCGTCTCGGAGCCCGGCCCCAGCGGCTGGCCGTAGCTGAACTCGACGTAGTTGCCCGCCGGGTCGCGCAGGCCGCAGTAGTAGCCGACCGGATAGGGCTCGTCGCGCGGCGCCCAGACCAGGCAGCCGCGCTCGGCGGCCCGCGCGGCGATCGCATCGACGTCCTCGCGGCTGGCGACGGCGAAGCCGAAGTGGCTGTAGTCGTCGGCGGCCAGTTCGCGGTCCGTGCCGCCGGGCATGATCACGAAGATGAAGCGGTGCTCCTGGCCCGGTTCGGCCATCCAGACGATCCTGGAGCCCTTGCCGGCGCGCTCGTGGATCACCCGCATGCCGCAGAAGTCCCGGTAGAAGTCCACGCAGGCCTGCAGGTCCGGCACGTGCAGGGCGACGTGGGTGAGGGTGGGGCGCATGGCGTTCCTCCCGACCCGAACCGCTGCGTTCGGTCGCGGGTCTAGTCAACATGGATGCATTTCAGCATACACCCAGCCCGCCGGGCTTCTCCGGTATGCTGTACGGCCTGCGAGGAGACCTTCGATGTCCTATGAATTCGACCTGTTCGTGATCGGCGCCGGTTCCGGCGGCGTGCGTGCCGCCCGTTTCGCCGCCGGTTTCGGCGCCAGGGTGGCGGTGGCCGAGAGCCGCTACCTGGGCGGCACCTGCGTCAACGTCGGCTGCGTGCCGAAGAAGCTGCTGGTCCACGGTGCGCATTACGCCGAGGACTTCGAGCAGGCCGCCGGCTTCGGCTGGAACGCGGGCGAGCCGACCTTCGACTGGCCGACCCTGATCGCCAACAAGAATCGCGAGATCCAGCGCCTCAACGGCATCTACCGCAACCTGCTGGTGAACAGCGGCGTGACCCTGCTGGAAGGCCACGCCAGGCTGCTGGGTCCGAACGAGGTCGAGGTGAACGGCGAGCGCCACAGCGCCAGGCACATCCTGATCGCCACCGGCGGCTGGCCCCAGGTGCCGGACATTCCCGGCAATGAACTGGCGATCACCTCCAACGAGGCGTTCTTCCTCGAACAGTTGCCCAGACGCGTGCTGGTGGTCGGCGGCGGTTACATCGCCGTCGAGTTCGCCTCGATCTTCCATGGCCTGGGCGCGCAGACCTCGCTGCTGTATCGCAAGGACCTGTTCCTGCGCGGCTTCGACGGCGCGGTGCGCAAGCACCTCAAGGAGGAGCTGGAGAAGAAGGGGCTGGACCTGCAATTCAACACCGACATCGACCGCATCGAGCGGCAGGACGACGGCAGCCTGCTGGCCACGTTGAAAGATGGTCGCCAACTGGCCGCCGACTGCGTCTTCTATGCCACCGGCCGCCGCCCGATGCTGGACAACCTGGGACTGGAAAACACCGGTGTGAAGCTGAACGACAAGGGTTTCATCGAGGTGAACGACAACTTCGAGACCCACGAGCCGTCGATCCTGGCCCTGGGCGACGTGATCGGCCGGGTGCAGCTCACCCCGGTGGCCCTGGCCGAGGGCATGGCGGTGGCGCGCCGGCTGTTCAGGCCCGAGGAATACCGCGAGCTGGACTACGATCTGATCCCCACCGCCGTATTCAGCCTGCCGAACATCGCCACCGTCGGCCTGACCGAGGAGCAGGCGCGCGAGCGCGGGTACGAGGTGAAGGTGTTCGAGAGCCGCTTCCGGCCGATGAAGCTGACCCTCACCGAGTGCCAGGAGCGCACCCTGATGAAGCTGGTGGTGGATGGCAAGACCGACAAGGTGCTGGGCTGCCACATGATCGGGCCGGAGGCCGGCGAGATCGTTCAGGGGCTGGCCGTGGCGCTGAAGGCCGGCGCCACCAAGCGCGTCTTCGACGAGACCATCGGCATCCACCCGACCGCCGCCGAGGAGTTCGTCACCATGCGCACCCCGGTCGCCGACTGAAGGCGCCATGCAGCAACTGTTCTACCTGGCCGACCTGTTCGGCGTAGCCGTCTTCGCCATCACCGGCGCGCTGATGGCCGGGCGCAAGTCCATGGACCTGTTCGGCGTGCTGGTGATCGCCGTGATCACCGCCCTGGGCGGCGGCACCCTGCGTGACCTGATCCTGGACAACCACCCGGTCAGCTGGATCCGCAACGACACCTACATCCTGGTCGCGTCCCTGGCGGCGGTCGGCACCGTGCTGTGGGTGCGGCTGACCCGGCCGATCCACGAGCGCGGCCTGCTGATCGCCGACGCCTTCGGCCTGGCCGTGTTCACGGTGATCGGCACCGAGGTGGCGCTGCAGCACAACATGCCTTACAGCACCGCGGTGATCATGGGCGTGGTGACCGGCGTGGCCGGCGGGGTGATGCGGGACGTGATCTGCAACGAGATACCGCTGATCTTCCAGAAGGAAATCTACGCCACCGCCTGCATCTTCGGCTCGCTGGTCTTCATTGCCCTGCGCGAGCTGCAGACGCCGCACTGGCTGGACACCGGCATCGCCATGCTGAGCGTGCTGCTCACCCGCCTGGCGGCGATCCGCTGGCGCCTGTCGCTGCCGCGTTTCCACCTGCTGGACCGCGACTGAGGCGGTCGCTGTCAGTGGCGGGTAATATCCGGCGCATACCGCTCGAGAGGTGAAACATGGAGCATGCCGACAAACCGACCCCCGGCCAGCTGCCGCCGCTGGAGGCGCTGATCGCCTGCCACGAGTGCGACCTGCTCATGCAGCATCCGCGGATCGGTGAGGAGCAGAAGGCCTGTTGCCCGCGCTGCGGCTACGAGATGATCGTCCACCGCGCGCACATGCGCCGCCGCTCCCTGGCCCTGGTGCTGACCGCGCTGATCCTGTTCGTGCCGGCCAACTTCCTGCCGATCATGAGCCTCAACGTGCTCGGCCAGAATGCCGTGGACACCGTCTGGAGCGGGGTGCTGGGGCTCTACGAGTCGGGCATGCAGGGCGTGGCGCTGGTGGTGTTCTTCTGCAGCATGCTTGTGCCGCTGCTCAAGCTGCTGTGCCAGCTGTTCGTGCTGCTCGCCATGCCCAATCCGGCGCTGCGGCCGCTGGCGTGCCACTGCTACCGGGTCTACCACCACATGCGCGAGTGGGGGATGCTCGAGGTCTACCTGTTCGGCATCCTGGTGTCCATCGTCAAGCTGATCGACATGGCCGAACTGCACCTGGGCGTGGGGCTGGGCTGCTTCATCGCGCTGATGCTGGCCCAGGTCTGGCTGGAGGTGACCATGTCGCCGCACCAGGTCTGGGATGCGCTGAGCGAAGACGAGGAGGGCGACCATGCGCGCGCTTGATGCCGGCATCATCGTCTGCGGCGAATGCCACAAGCTGGCGTACCTGCGCGAGGGCGAGGTGCAGCACTGCGCCCGCTGCGGCGCGCGCCTGCACGCCCGCCGGCCGGACAGCATCGCCCGCACCTGGGCGCTGCTGGTCACCGCCGCGATCCTCTACATCCCGGCCAACCTCCTGCCGATCATGACGGTGAACTTCCTCGGCAAGGGCACGCCGGCGACGATCATGGAAGGGGTGGTGGAGCTGATGCACGCGGGCATGCTGCCGATCGCCATGGTGGTGTTCGTCGCCAGCATCCTGGTGCCGACCTTCAAGCTGGTCGGCATCGCCCTGCTGCTCTATTCGGTGCAGCGCCACCAGCCCATGTCGGCGCGCCAGCGCATCCTGATGTACCGCTTCATCGAGTGGATCGGGCGCTGGTCGATGCTGGACATCTTCGTCATCGCCATCCTGGTGGCGGCGGTCAACTTCGGCAACCTGGCGAGCATCGAGGCCAACCTGGGCGCGGCGGCCTTCGCCAGCGTGGTGATCCTCACGATGATGGCCGCGGTCACCTTCGACCCGCGCCTGATCTGGGACAACACCTTCGATGGCAGCGAGGACGAAGAGAAGGGCGAAGAAGGAGTGGAGGGAGAGGGCGAGGGTGCTGCGGCGCAGGGCCGACGGGGCTGACAGCCAAGACCGCAGCGTGAGGGAGGAGCCTCCGCTCCGCCCTCGAACCACTCACAGACTAATTGCGTCCGCCGTGGCTGTTCTGGCCGCCCTTGCGGCCGGCCTCGGAGGCACGCTGTGGGTCGTTCCGGAAATTCCCGCCGCTAACATGGCCGCCTTTCTTGCCAGCTTCGGAAGCGCGCTGGGGGTCTTCTGCAAAGTTGCCTTTACCGCCTCTATGTCCAGCCATAGTCACTATCCTCGTCAGTAATTTAAGGGTTGTGCCAACCGGCACCCTTATTCGGAGGTGTGGGGGCAGGCGGTGTTCAGTATTTTTTGATTCCTTGTCGGTATATCAAGCCGGGTTCGGGCTTCGGAAGGTCCGAAAGATGCGCCCGGTCAAACAGCCTGAATCATTGCCCGCCCAGGCGAGTCGACAGAGAAACCACTGCGACTGGAGCAGCCCCATGAGCGAGCACAAACCCCGAGTGACAGAGATCGACGACATCGAGGACCGCATGGGCTCCATGCATGAGCTGGACTTCAGCGAGCGCCGCGACGAGCGCCAGGGGCGGATCGGCGACGAGCGGCCGGCGGACGAGGTGGCCCGGGAGTTCCCTCCGGAGCGAGAGGCCCAGGCCGGCATGAGCGGCGGCGAGGCGCTCTCGGAAAGCGTCCACGAGGACAACGTGACCCTGGACGACCTCAGCCCCGAGACGCTGATCGACGAGAGCGGCGCCTATTCCCCGGGCGAGCGCGGTGAGGTTCGGCCGGCGGACAAGGAACTGAGCGTGGTGGACGGATCGGAGATCGGCGGCGGCATCGGCCTGGACGAGGCCGAACTGGCGCGCTCGGCCCCGCTGGACGGCCAACCCTGGACCGACCAGGTGTCGCCGCCAGAGGGGGGCGAGGAGCGCTAGCGCAGGGCTTCGAGCAGTTCGGCCTTGCGCATGGTGGAGCGGCCGCGGATGTCGCGCTTGCGGGCCAGCTCCATCAGCTCCTGGCGGGTCATGGACTCCAGCGTGGAGCCGGGCCGGGGCGTGCCGCGGCGGGTCGCCACCGCGTGGCGCGCCGAGGATTTGCGGGCCGCCGCCTTCTTCTGCGGGCTGGTGTCCTGGCCCGAGCCGCCCTTGCGCTCGCCGCCGCCGGACTGCTTGTTCACCGTGGCCCAGGCGCGGGCCTCGGCTTCCTCGCGGGGAACGCCGCGCGCCTCGTAGCTTTCCTCGATATGCGCGGCCTTGCGCTTCTGCTTGTCCGTGTACTTGTCCTTGCTGCCGCGTGCCATGGTCTTCACCTCTCGGGTTCGCGTGAGTACGGCTTCATCTCAAGAGAAGCGCGGCATTTCCGATAGTTCGAAATTTCTCAAACCTTCCGCGCTGCGCCAGGGTCATCTTTCTGAGACCCATGGAGATGGAGCCTGCGTCATGAGACTGCTTTGCCTGATTTCCGGTTGCCAGTGGCTGCCGGGCCCGTCCGAGGCGGTGCCGCGCGTGTGCGGCAGCGACCTGGTGCATGAGTGCTGCAGCCGCTGCGGATTCCGCCGCTACCTGCTGCCGGGCGAGTCGCGCGCGCTGTTCAACCTGCGTCCCGGCCAGCGTCTGCCGTGGAGCTGAGCGACTACCTGTGGGCGGTCGTCTATGACGAATTCGCCGACCTGGGCCAGCCCGAGCAGATGTTCCGCGCCGGCCTGCGCCTGGTAATGGCCGCGGCGCTGGGCGGGTTGCTGGGCTTCGAGCGCGAGGCCAAGGGCAAGGCGGCGGGGCTGCGCACCCACATGATGGTCACCCTCGGCGCGGCGCTGTTCGTCATGGTGCTGGACCTCGATGGCGCCGAGCACGACGCCATCAGCCGAGCTATCCAGGGCATCGCCGCGGGCATCGGCTTCCTCTGTGCCGGCACCATCCTCAAGGGCGACCACACCAGCGAGATCAAGGGCCTCACCACCTCGGCCTCGCTCTGGTTCAGCACCGGTATCGGTATCGCCGTCGGCCTCGGGCGCGAGGGCACGGCGCTGCTCGGCACCGTGCTGGCCCTGCTCATCCTGCACGCCCTGCCGCTGCTCGAGCGCGAGGCGCGGCAACAGCAGCCACCCGGCAACGATCCGTAACCGAGAGAGTCGCGCCATGTTCCGCGAATTCGAACACTGCACCGCCTGGACCGACGCCATGTACAACGGCGCCAGCTTCATCGGCCTGATCGAGTACCAGCCCAAGCGCTACGGCGGCGAAGTGACCGTGCTCTGGGTGATCGACCCGAGCTGCGTCTGCGAGCGCGAGGCCGAGGACGCTGCCGAGCGCATGCTGTGCGCGATTCTCGACATCCACCCTGACCGCGGGGTGCTCTACGCCGACGGTATCCCGCTCTAAGCGACCTGAACTTTTGCAGGCGCGGCGGGCTCGGAATTCCATGAGCCGGCGCCCGACGCCGGCCTTCATCCCGTTCCCCAGACAACGTCCTCCAGGCGTCAAGGAGCCCGCCGAGATGCACTCGATTCGTCAGGACGAAGCCCGTACCCACGCCATCCGCGCCGCCAGCGCTCCCCGCATCGCCATCGAATCCGTGACGCCCCAGGTGGAGGGTGGACGCTTCGCCGCCAAGTGCGTGGCCAACGAGGCGCTGGAGGTGGGCGCGGTAATCTTCACCGACGGCCACGACCAGATCGCCGCCGCGCTGCTCTGGCGCCAGGCGGGCGAGAGCGACTGGCACCGGGTGCCGATGCGCGCGCTGGGCAACGACCACTGGCAGGCCTGGCTGACCCCCGAGGCGCTGGGCCGCGCCGAGTTCGTCGTCGAGGCCTGGCAGGACATCTACGCCAGCTACCAGCACGAGCTGAAGAAGAAATACGCGGCCGGCGTACCGGTGAGCCTGGAGGTGCAGGAGGGCGAGGCGCTGCTGCGGCGCATCGGCGCCGAGGCGCCGACGGAACTGGCCGGGCGCCTGGGCGAGCTGCTGGCGCGCTTCGCCGATTGCGAATCCCTGGATCAGCGCGTGGCGGTGCTGCTCGACCCGCAGACCGGCGAGCTGCTGGGGCGCGCCGAGCACCGCCCGCATCGGGTGCGCAGCGAGACCTTCGCCCTGGACGTGGATCGCAAGCTGGCCCGGTTCGCCAGCTGGTATGAGCTGTTCCCCCGTTCCGAGAGCGGCGACCCGGCCCGCCACGGCACCTTCCGCGACGTGCACCGGCGCCTGCCCGAGATCGCCGCGATGGGCTTCGACGTGCTGTATTTCCCTCCCATCCACCCCATCGGCCGCACCCATCGCAAGGGTCCGAACAACAGCCTCAAGGCCGGCCCGGACGATCCTGGCAGCCCCTACGCCATCGGCAGCGAGGAAGGCGGCCACGAGGCGGTGCATCCGCAGCTGGGCAGCCTGGAGGATTTCCGCGAGCTGGTGCGGGCGGCACGGGAGCACGGCCTGGAGGTGGCGCTGGACTTCGCCATCCAGTGCTCGCCGGACCATCCCTGGCTGAAGCAGCACCCCGGCTGGTTCAGTTGGCGGCCGGACGGCACCATCCGCCACGCCGAGAATCCGCCGAAGAAGTACGAGGACATCGTCAACGTCGACTTCTACGCCGAGGCGGCGGTGCCCGAGCTGTGGATGGGCCTGCTGGAGGTGGTGCTGGGCTGGGTGGAGCAGGGCGTCACCCTGTTCCGCGTGGACAACCCGCACACCAAGCCGATGCCGTTCTGGGAATGGCTGATCGCCGAGGTGCGGCACGCGCACCCGGAGGTGATCTTCCTCGCCGAGGCATTCACCCGCCCGGCCATGATGGCGCGCCTGGGCAAGCTCGGCTTCGCCCAGAGCTACACCTACTTCACCTGGCGCAACACCAAGCAGGAGCTGGCCGAGTACCTCGCCGAGCTGAACCAGTCGCCCTGGCGCGAGTGCTATCGGCCCAACTTCTTCGTCAACACGCCGGACATCAACCCCTTCTTCCTGCACCACGCCGGGCGCGCCGGGTTCCTCATCCGCGCCGCGCTGGCGACCATGGGCTCGGGCCTGTGGGGCATGTATTCCGGCTTCGAGCTGTGCGAGTCGGCGCCGGTGCCGGGCAAGGAGGAGTACCTGGACTCGGAGAAGTACCAGCTGCGCCCGCGCGACTACCACGCGCCGGGCAGCATCGTCGGCGAGATCACCCGGCTCAACCAGATCCGCCGCGACAACCGCGCGCTGCACAGCCACCTCGGCTTCCAGGCCTACAGCGTCTGGAACGACAACATCCTGCTCTTCGGCAAGCGCACTGCCGAACTCGACAACTTCATCCTGGTGGCGGTCAGCCTCGACCCGCACCAGGCCCAGGAGGCGCATTTCGAGCTGCCGCTGTGGGAGTTCGGCCTGGCCGACGATGCCGCCCTGGAGGGCGAGGACCTGATGAACGGCCACCGCTGGACCTGGCACGGCAAGGTGCAGTGGATGCGCATCGAACCCTGGCATCTGCCATTCGGCATCTGGCGCGTGCGCCCGGTGCGCTGACAGGAGTAACCCGATGGCCCGAAGCAAGCCCTTCCTCGACGACCCGCAGTGGTACAAGGACGCGGTGATCTATCAGCTGCACGTGAAGTCCTTCTACGATGCCAACAACGACGGCATCGGCGACTTCGCCGGGCTGATCGACAAGCTCGACTACATCGCCGATCTCGGCGTGAACACCCTGTGGCTGCTGCCGTTCTACCCCTCGCCACGGCGCGACGACGGCTACGACATCGCCCTGTACAAGGGCGTGCACCCGGACTACGGCACCCTGGCCGACGCCCGCCGCTTCATCGCCGAGGCGCACAAGCGCGGCCTGCGGGTGATCACCGAACTGGTGATCAACCACACCTCGGACCAGCACCCCTGGTTCCAGCGCGCGCGCCGCGCCAAGAAGGGTTCCAAGGCGCGCGACTGGTACGTCTGGTCGGACACCGACGACAAGTACACCGGCACCCGGATCATCTTCCTCGACACCGAGAAGTCCAACTGGACCTGGGACCCGGTCGCCGGCCAGTACTTCTGGCACCGCTTCTACTCGCACCAGCCGGACCTCAACTTCGACAACCCCCAGGTGCTGCGCGCGGTGCTCGGGGTGATGCGCTACTGGCTGGACATGGGCGTGGACGGCCTGCGCCTGGACGCCATTCCCTACCTGATCGAGCGCGACGGTACCAACAACGAGAACCTGGCCGAGACCCACGTGGTGCTCAAGCGCATCCGCGCCGCGCTGGACGAGCGCTACAGCGACCGCATGCTGCTGGCCGAAGCCAACCAGTGGCCGGAGGACACCCGTCCCTATTTCGGTGGCGAGGACGGCGGCGAAGGCGACGAGTGCCACATGGCCTTCCACTTCCCGTTGATGCCGCGCATGTACATGGCCATCGCCCAGGAAGATCGCTACCCGATCACCGACATTCTGCGCCAGACCCCGGACATTCCCGCCAACTGCCAGTGGGCCGTGTTCCTGCGCAACCATGATGAGTTGACCCTGGAGATGGTCACCGACGACGAGCGCGATTACCTGTGGAACTACTACGCCGCTGACCACCGCGCGCGCATCAACCTGGGCATCCGCCGGCGCCTGGCGCCGCTGGTGGAGCGCGATCGGCGGCGGGTCGAGCTGCTCAACAGCCTGCTGCTGTCGATGCCCGGCACCCCGGTGCTGTACTACGGCGACGAGATCGGCATGGGCGACAACATCTACCTCGGCGACCGCGACGGCGTGCGCACGCCCATGCAGTGGTCGATGGACCGCAACGGCGGCTTCTCCCGCGCCGACCCGGCCAAGCTGGTGCTGCCGCCGATCATGGACCCGCTGTATGGCTACCAGACCATCAACGTCGAGGCCCAGTCCCGGGACAACCACTCGCTGCTCAACTGGACGCGGCGCATGCTCGCCGTGCGCGGGCAGCAGAAGGCTTTCGGCCGCGGCAGCCTGAAGATGCTCTCGCCGAGCAACCGGCGCATTCTCGCCTACCTGCGCGAGTATCGTGGGGCGGACGGCCGCGAGGAGAGCATCCTGTGCGTGGCCAACCTGTCGCGGGCGGCCCAGGCGGTGGAGCTGGAACTGTCCGCCTACGATGGCCGGGTGCCGGTGGAGATGGTCGGCGGCGCCTCGTTCCCGCCGATCGGCGAGATGACTTACTTGCTGACCCTGCCGCCCTACGGCTTCTACTGGTTCTACCTGGCCGACGCCTCGCAGATGCCGAGCTGGCACGTGGTACCGGTGGAGCGCATGGCCGAACTGCCGACCCTGGTGATCAAGCGCGACCTGCAGGAGCTGACCAGGGCGCCCGCCCGGCACACCCTGGAGAAGGACCTGCTGGGCAGCTACCTGGGCCGCCGCCGCTGGTTCAGCGCCCGCGAGAACGACACCGCCGCGCCGGAACTGGCCTACGTGCAGCCCTTCGGCGACCTGCGCGCCCTGGCCGAGGTCACTCTCGGCGACGAGCGCTACCAACTGCCGCTGGCCTACGTGGACGAAGGCTCGGCCGGCAACCCGCTGGCCCAGCAACTGGCCCTGGCGCGCCTGCGCCGCGGCCGCCAGGTCGGCCTGCTGACCGACGGCTTCAGCCTGCCGGAATTCACCTACGAGGTGCTCGCCCACCTGCACGGCCGTCAGGTGCTCCAGGCCGGCGACGGTGAAATCCACTTCTTGCCCGCCAGTCAGTTCGCCGACTACCCGGCGGTGGCGGGCGAGGAGACCCGGCTGATCTCCGCCGAGCAGTCCAACAGCTCGGTGATCATCGGCGAGCGCATGGTGCTCAAGCTGGTGCGCCGCCTGTTCCCCGGCGTGCACCCGGAGGCGGAGATGGGCGGCTTCCTCACCGCCCGCGGCTACGCCAACATCGCGCCGCTGCTGGGCGAGGTGCGGCGGGTCGGCGCCGACGGCGAGTCCGTCACCCTGATGATCCTGCAGGGCTACCTGAGCAACCAGGGCGATGCCTGGGAATGGACCCTGACCAACCTGCAGCGGGCCATCCGCGACGAACTGAGCGGCGGCTCCAGCCTGGAGAGCGAGTACGACGCCCTGGCCGAGCTGCAGAACTTCGCCGCCACCCTGGGCCGGCGCCTGGGCGAGATGCACCTGGTGCTGGCGCAGCCCAGCGAAGACCCGGACTTCGGCGCGCGCCCCACCGACGAGCGTGACAGCGCCGAATGGGGCGAGTCCGTCGGCGCGCAGCTAAGTGAGGCGCTGGATGCCCTCGACCGTGGCCGCGAGCGCCTGGGCGAGGCGGACCGGCGCCAGGTCGACCTGCTCCTGCAGCAGCGCGACGAGCTGCAGCGCCTGGTCCATGACCTGGCCCGCCTGGCCGCCGGCGGCATCCGTATCCGTGTGCATGGCGACCTGCACCTGGGCCAGGTGCTGGTGGTGCAGGGCGATGCCTGCATCATCGACTTCGAGGGCGAGCCGAGCCGGCCGCTGGAGCAGCGCCGCCAGCGCCACAGCCCGATGAAGGACGTGTCCGGCATGCTCCGCTCCTTCGACTACGCGGCAGCCGTAGCCTTGCGCAACAGCCAGGGCGGCGACTCCTCGGACGAGGCCTCGGTGGCGCGCCAGCGCATCGCCTCGCGCTACCGCAGCGAGGCGCGCACCGCCTTCTACGACGCCTACCGGCTGGCCGCCGCCGACCTGCCGCACGAATGGCACGCCCGCGAAGGCGAGGGTGCCGCGCTGGCGCTGTTCAGCCTGGAGAAGGCCGCCTACGAAATCCTCTACGAGTCCGCCCACCGTCCGGACTGGCTGGACGTGCCGCTGCACGGGCTGCTGGAACTGATCCACCAACTACAGGGAAACCGTCGATGACCGACCTGGAACGCCTGCGCCGCGCCGAGCACGGCGACCCCTTCGCCTTCCTCGGGCCGCGGCCCGATGGCGAGGGGGTGCTGGTGCGGACCTGGCTGCCCGGCGCGCTGGCCGTGGAACTGCTGGCCGCCGACAGCGGCGATACGCTCGGCGCCATGCAGCTGGAGGACGCCGCCGGGCTGTTCACCCTGCGCCTGCCTGCGCCGCGGCCCTATCGCCTGCGCATCCACTGGCCGGAAGCCGAGCAGGAGACCGAGGACCCCTACGCCTTCGGCCCGCTGCTCGGCGAGATCGACCTCTACCTGTTCGCCGAGGGCAACCACCGGGCGCTGGGGCGCTGCTTCGGCGCCCAGCTGATGGAGCAGGACGGCATCCCCGGCGTGCGCTTCGCGGTGTGGGCGCCCAACGCACGGCGGGTGTCAGTGGTGGGCGGCTTCAACGGCTGGGACGGCCGCCGCCACCCGATGCGCCTGCGCTATCCGACCGGGGTGTGGGAGCTGTTCATCCCGCGCCTGGAGGCGGGCGAGGTGTACAAGTTCGAGATCCTCGGCGCTGACGGCCTGCTGCCGCTCAAGGCCGACCCGGTGGCGCTGGAAGGCGAGCTGCCGCCGGCGACCGGTTCCCGCGTCGCGGCGCCGCTGGACTTCGACTGGCACGACCAGGACTGGCTGGCGCGTCGCCAGGAGCTCCAGGGCCACGACCGGCCGCTGAGCATCTACGAGGTGCATGTCGGCTCCTGGCAGCACGTCGACGACCGCCCGCCGACCTGGGCCGAGCTGGCCGAGCGGCTGATCCCCTACGTGCAGGACATGGGCTTCACTCACATCGAACTGCTGCCGGTGATGGAACACCCGTTCGGCGGCTCCTGGGGCTACCAGCCGCTGTCCCTGTTCGCACCGACCTCGCGCTACGGCTCGCCGGCCGACTTCGCCGCTTTCGTCGACGCCTGCCACCGGGCCGGGATCGGCGTGATCCTGGACTGGGTGCCGGCGCATTTCCCCACCGACGAACACGGTCTGGCGCGCTTCGACGGCACCGCGCTGTACGAGTACGAGCACCCGTTCGAGGGCTTCCACCAGGACTGGGACACCTTCATCTACAACCTCGGCCGTACCGAGGTGCACGGCTTCATGCTGGCCTCGGCGCTGCACTGGCTGCGCGTCTACCACATCGACGGCCTGCGCGTGGACGCGGTGGCCTCGATGCTCTACCGCGACTATTCGCGCAAGGACGGCGAGTGGATTCCCAATAGCCATGGCGGGCGCGAGAACCTGGAGGCCATCGAGTTCCTCCGTCACCTCAACGAAGTGGTCGCCAGCGAGGCGCCCGGCGCCCTGGTGATCGCCGAGGAATCCACCGCCTGGCCGGGCGTCAGCCGGCCGAGTGCGGAGGGTGGCCTGGGCTTCTCCTACAAGTGGAACATGGGCTGGATGCACGACAGCCTGGCCTACATCCAGCAGGACCCTGTGCACCGCAGCTTCCACCACCACCAGCTGACCTTCGGCCTGATCTACGCCTTCTCCGAGCACTTCGTCCTGCCCATCTCCCACGACGAGGTGGTGCACGGCAAGGGCTCGCTGCTGGGCAAGATGCCCGGCGACCGCTGGCAGCAGTTCGCCAACCTGCGCCTGTTCCTCAGCAACATGTGGACGCACCCGGGCAAGAAGCTGCTGTTCATGGGCTGCGAGTTCGGCCAGTGGCGCGAGTGGGACCACGACCAGCAACTGGACTGGTACCTGCTGCGCTACGGCGAGCACGCCGGCGTGCAGAGCCTGGTACGCGAACTCAACCGGCTGTACCGCGAGCGCCCGGCGCTGCACCGCCAGGACGGCCGCGCCGAGGGCTTCCAGTGGCTGATCGGCGACGACCAGCGCAACAGCGTGTTCGCCTGGCTGCGGCATGCCGGGGAGGGCGAGGCGCCGCTGCTGGTGGTGCTCAACTTCACCCCGTTGCCGCGAAGCGGCTACCACGTCGGCGTGCCTGTGCGGGGGCGCTGGCAGGTGCTGCTCAACAGCGACGACGAGCGCTTCCTCGGCTCCGGCGCCGGCAGCCGCGGCGAACTCGGCTACACCGTGGAGTCGGCCCACGGCCAGCCCCAGTCGCTGTGCCTCGACCTGCCGCCGCTGGGTGCGCTGATTCTCGCCCCAGTGAGCTAAGTGATTGATCTATCGACCCATACCGCCCATCGGGTAGGTGGAACACCCATCGAAACGGCGCAGTCGACACTTCAGGCGGCGCGAAAGCAGGACAACACCGCGCCACTGCGATCATCCCACCCAACCGCCGGCACGGCCGGCAAAGGAAGACAGAGATGAGCGATACCGTCAAAGACACCATCAAGGTCCTCAACAACCTGATCGAAACCAGCAAGGACGGCGAAGAAGGCTTCCGTACCTGCGCCAAGGACGTCAAGGACCCGCAGCTGCAGGCACTGTTCAGCAACCGCGCCCGCGAGTGTGCCGCCGCTGCCGGCGAACTGCAGGGCCTGGTCCTGGAACTGGGCGGCAAGCCGGAAGACAGCACCAGCCTGGGCGGCGACATCCACCGTCGCTGGGTCGACCTCAAGGCCCTGGTCACCGGCAAGAGCGACGAAGCCATCCTCAATGAGTGCGAGCGCGGCGAGGACGTGGCCAAGAAGCACTACGCCGAGGCACTGGAAGAAAAAGCGCTGCCGATCAAGGTGCGCGAAGTGATCCAGCGCCAGTACGCCGGCGTACTGCGCAACCACGACCAGATCAAGGCCCTGCGCAATATGGCCCGCGCCAGCTGATCCGGTTGTAGCGAACCGCGGCCGGCATCTTGCCGGCCGTTTTCGTTTTCATCGTTCTGTCATGGGGAATCTTCAGGCTGTTGGCATGGTCCTTGTTGGGAACATGATGCAACCACAGGAGGATGAACCTATGGACGACTACGTCGAAGAACTGCTCGAGTCCCGCGCCTTCGAGCAGGACACCCTGGAACCGGCCGACGACGCCACCGAACTCTAGACTTTCCCCACCCTAGGGTGCGCCGCGCGCGCCAGCCTCCTGCGTCTCAGGCCAGCAGGCGCTGGTGGCGGCGGAATTCCCCGGGTGTCTGCCCGCTCCAGCGCTTGAAGGCACGCTGGAACGCCTCCGCCGAGGCGAAGCCGAGCAGGTAGGCGATCTCGCCGAACGTCAGTTCGGTGTCGCGGATATAGGCCATCGCCAGGTCGCGCCGGGTCTCGTTGAGCAGGGTGCGGAACTGGGTGCCTTCCTCGGCCAGCTTGCGCCGCAGCGTCCAGCTCGGCAGCTGCAGCCTTCTCGCTACTTCTTCCAGCTCCGGCTCCCGCCCGTGCAGCATCGGCCCCAGCAGGTGGATGATGCGTTCGCGCAGGCTGCGGGTGCGGGTCAGCTGTTCCAGTTCCCGCTCGGCCAGTTCCAGCAGCTGCTGCCAGGTGCTCGGGCAGTGCTGCGAGAGCGGCTGGTCGAGGCTGGCGTTGGCCAGGCGCAGCCGGTTGTGGGCGGCGCCGAAGTCCACCGGGCAGCCGAAGCAGGTCTCGTAGCGCTCGGCGTAGACCGGGGCGGGGAATTCGATCTCCACCCGCTCCAGCGCCAGGGTTTCGCCCAGCAGGGCGCCGAGCTGGTGGCGCCAGCTGGACAGCACCGAATCCACCACGAAGCGGTTGAAGCCGTTGTACGGGCTGATCGAGTAGAAGCTCAGCCAGGCGCCGCCGGCGTCCTCGGTGAAGCTCGACTGGCCCCGGTAGTTGTGGGCGTAGAGCGGCTCGAAGCGGATCAGCGTGCGCGCCGCCTCGCGCAGGGTCGGCGCCTGGGCGGCGGTGACGCCGGCCAGCCCGGCCTGGCTGATGCGGCTGTGACGGCCCATTTCCAGGCCCAGCGCCGGGTCGCCGCACAGGCCGATGGCGCTGTGGCCCAGGCGCATGTAGCGCGGGATCGACAGGCGCTCGCGGGGCAGAGCGAGCCGCGCAGCGTCAAGGCGGAACTGGCGCAGCAGCTCGTCGCTAGCGACGCCCTTCTCGTGCAGCGCGGCCACCAGGCTGTGGACGAAGGCGACGGAGAGGTCGCCCAGCCGCACGCGGGTCGGTTTCATCACAGCCACAGGTTGAGCAGGCGCGCGCCGGGCGTTTCGTCGACCATCTGCTGGCCGTCCCGCTGCACCGCCATGCTGCGTCCGTCGCTGCCCAGGCCCCACAATTGACCACGCATGAACACAGCCATGCCGGCCCGCGCCGGTGTTTCCGCCAGTTGCGCCGGCAGCGAATGGCGTAGCCAGGCCTCGCCCTCGCTGAGCTGGCTGGCGCGGCTGCGCAGGTCGCTCGGCGTGCCGGCCCAGGTGCCGTTCCAGTGGCCGTTGCCGTGCAGGAAGGCCGGCACCGCAAGCAGTTCGACCTGCTGCGTCGCCAGCCGTGCGTAGCTCTCCGGCCGCCAGCTGTCGGTGCCGATCAGCACGCCCAGGCGCCCGGCCGGCGTGTTCACCACCTGTAGCGCCTGGTCGGAGGCGGCGGCGGTGAAGCTGTCCTCGTCACGGTGCGGCAGCACCTTGCGCTGCGGCTGGCCGATCGGCAGCCCGTCGCTGCCGAACACCAGGCTGACGTTGTACAGCGGGCCGTCGCCGACCTGCAGCACGCCTTCCGCCACGCTGGGCTCGGGTAGCACGATGGAGCCGGCGACGATGGTCACCCCGTAGGTCTCGGCCAGGCCGCCGAACAGGCTCTGGTAGTCGGCGGCCATCTGCTCGGCCTTCATCCGCAGCAGGGCGTCGCTGAAGCGGGCGGTGCCCTGGTTGGCGAGCAGCGCGCGGATCAGCTCCAGCGGATGGCTGAGGCCCAGCCAGACGCGGGCCTCGGCCAGGTCGCGGGCGGCGAACACCTCGCGCTTCTCGCCGACCGCGACCAGCCAGGTGCCGATGTGCTCGGGCAGCACCACCACCGTCTTCGGGTTGAGCAGGCCTTCATCCCGGGCCTGGTCCAGATAGGCGGCCAGCTTGCGATGCAGGTGCAGGGCGCTGCGGTAGTCGGCGCGGTACAGCTCGGGCTGGATGCCCAGCAGATTGCCGCGGCCCTGGTCGCTGCCCTGGCTGAAGGCCAGCGAGCTGCGCAGGTCGCTGAGGAAATGGCTGGCGGGGCGCCACTGAATCCAGGCGGCGTAGGCGACCAGAAGGACGACGAGCAGCAGCCAGAAAGTGCGATGGAGCAACTTGAGCATGATGAGGCCTGGTGGCGATGAAGCCGCCAGCCTAGGGCAAGGGGGCGTCCTTGGCTAGTCGGCCTGTCACTTACGATCAATAACTTGTGCTTTTCGATCATTGAGCGGTCGGCGGCCGCTCTTTATCGTCTGCCGCAACAACGACCGCGCCCCTTCGAGCGCGCGGCGCCCCGTGACGAGCCCGACGCTGTGGAGATGACCATGAGCAACGCCTACCCGAACCTGCTAGCCCCCCTGGACCTGGGTTTCACCACCCTGAAGAACCGCACCCTGATGGGTTCCATGCACACCGGCCTGGAAGAGAAGCCGAACGGCTTCGAGCGCATGGCGGCCTACTTCGCCGAGCGCGCCCGCGGCGGCGTCGGCCTGATGGTCACCGGCGGCATCGGCCCGAACGAGGAGGGCGGCGTGTACTCCGGCGCGGCCAAGCTGACCACCCTGGAAGAGGCCGAGAAGCACAAGATCGTCACCCGCGCGGTGCACGAGGCGGGCGGCAAGATCGCCATGCAGATCCTCCACGCCGGCCGCTACGCCTACAGCCCGAAGTCGGTGGCGCCGAGCGCCATCCAGGCGCCGATCAACCCGTTCAAGCCGCGCGAGCTGGACGAGGAAGGCATCGAGAAGCAGATCCAGGACTTCGTCACCTGCTCCGTGCTGGCCCAGCAGGCCGAGTACGACGGCGTCGAGATCATGGGTTCGGAAGGCTACTTCATCAACCAGTTCCTCGCCGCCCACACCAACCACCGCACCGACCGCTGGGGCGGCAGCTACGAGAACCGCATGCGCCTGCCGGTGGAGATCGTCCGCCGGGTGCGCGAGGCCGTGGGCCCGAACTTCATCATCATCTATCGCCTGTCCATGCTCGACCTGGTCGAGGGCGGCAGCACCTGGGACGAGATCGTGCTGCTGGCCAAGGCCATCGAGAAGGCCGGCGCCACCATCATCAACACCGGTATCGGCTGGCATGAGGCGCGCATCCCGACCATCGCCACCAAGGTGCCGCGCGCGGCCTTCACCAAGGTCACCGCCAAGCTCAAGGGTGAGGTGAACATCCCGCTGTGCACCACCAACCGGATCAACACCCCGGAAGTGGCCGAGCAGGTGCTGGCCGAGGGCGACGCCGACATGGTGTCCATGGCCCGCCCGTTCCTGGCCGACCCGGATTTCGTCAACAAGGCCGCCGCCGGCCGCGCCGACGAGATCAACACCTGCATCGGCTGCAACCAGGCCTGCCTCGACCACACCTTCGGCGGCAAGTTGACCACCTGCCTGGTCAACCCGCGCGCCTGCCACGAGACCGAGCTGAACTATATCCCTACCACCACGGTGAAGAAGATCGCCGTGGTCGGTGCCGGCCCGGCCGGGCTGTCCGCCGCCACCGTGGCGGCCGAGCGCGGCCATCAGGTGACCCTGTTCGACGCGGCCGGCGAGATCGGCGGCCAGTTCAACGTGGCCAAGCGCGTGCCGGGCAAGGAAGAGTTCTACGAGACCCTGCGCTACTTCAAGAAGAAGGTCGAAAGCACCGGCGTCGACCTGCGCCTGAACACCCGTGTGAATGTCGATGACCTGGCCAAGGGCGGCTTCGACGAAGTGATCCTGGCCACCGGCATCGCTCCGCGTACCCCGGCCATCGAGGGTATCGACAACGCCAAGGTGATCAGCTATCTGGACGCCATCCTGCAGCGCAAATCGGTCGGCCAGCGGGTCGCGGTGATCGGCGCCGGCGGCATCGGCTTCGACGTCTCCGAGTTCATCACCCATAGCGGCGAGGCCACCAGCCTGGACCGCGACGCCTTCTGGAAGGAGTGGGGCATCGACACCGCACTGGACGCCCGTGGCGGCATCGCCGGGATCAAGGCCGAGGTGCACCCGGCGGCGCGCGAGGTGTTCCTGCTGCAGCGCAAGAAGACCAAGGTCGGCGACGGCCTGGGCAAGACCACCGGCTGGATTCACCGCACCGGCCTGAAGAACAAGAACGTGCAGATGCTCAACTCGGTCGAGTACCTCAAGGTCGACGACGAGGGCCTGCACATCCGCATCGGCGAAGGCGAGCCGCAACTGCTGCCGGTGGACACCGTGATCGTCTGCGCCGGCCAGGACCCGCTGCGCGAGCTGCACGACGGCCTGGTCGCTGCCGGGCAGAACGTGCACCTGATCGGCGGCGCCGACGTGGCCGCCGAGCTGGACGCCAAGCGTGCGATCAACCAGGGCTCGCGCCTCGCCGCCGAGCTGTGACCGGAACGCCCCGCCCCGTGCGGGGCGTCTTCCTTATGGCACCACAACAACAAGGAGAAGCCCGATGTCCCTCGAAAACCAACTGAACCCCGCCGCGGCCGCCAGCCTGCAACGCTGGCACCAGCTGATCGCCGCCAAGGACCTGAGCCCGCTGCCGGAACTGCTGCACGCCGACGCGGTGTTCCGCTCGCCCATGGCGCACACGCCCTATCCGGGCGCGCAGAAGGTCAACCTGATCCTCAACACGGTGCTGCAGGTGTTCCAGGACTTCGCCTACCACCGCGAACTGGCCAGCGCCGACGGCCTCAGCGTGGTGCTGGAGTTCAGTGCCCGGGTCGGCGAGCGCCAGCTCAAGGGCATCGACATGATCCGCTTCGACGAGAGCGGCAAGATCGTCGAGTTCGAGGTCATGATCCGTCCCATGAGCGGCCTGCAGGCCCTGGGCGAGGAAATGGGCCGTCGCCTGGCGCCTTTCCTGGCCGCCAAGCAGGCCTGATTCGCCCAACCCGTCACACTTTCGCTTCGTCGCCGGCCCTAGAGCGGTCGGTGGCGGGCGGCTGCCAACCCAGTCACATTGCCCGCATTCCGTTTTCCCCTAGACTTGCCCGAAACAAGGGATTGCGCCTGCCTCGCAGGCTGTGCGCGCGCAGGGCAGGCCCGCTGCGTGCCGACCATGATCCCGATGGCCTTGAGGAAAACCCATGAGCATGCAGAACAAAGCGCAGATGGTCGAGGCCGTCCTGTTCTTCAACGAGCGCGGGATCTGCAAGGAGATGCTGTTCCCCGAGTTCGAGGCGCTGCTCGACAACGTGGTGAGCATGGCGGAGTTCGCCGACCAGCAGATGCGCCTGGCCTACGTGCTGATCAACCCGCGCCTGCTGGTGCGCGCCGTGGTGTTCTTCTACCTGGATTTCGACGAGAACGGCTCCGCCGACAAGGGCTGGAACCTGCCGCTGCGCCACCTGGCCGACAACGCCGGGCGTGGCCCGGACCTGGGTGCCGGCCCTATCCGCCTGGCCTGCCGCAGCCAGTGCCCGGTGTCCTGGCACCAGATGCACCTGTGGGACCCGAGCCTGGCGCCCGGCAAGAACGACCTAGTGCTGTTGCGCGAAACGGTCAAGCGCAACGCCCTCGGCCTGCTGGTGGAGGAAGAGGCGCCGGTGGTGCTGCCCGAGCGCCTGCAGGTGGCCGCCGAGGATACCTGGCAGGCGCCCGATCCGGCCCGCGAGCAGGCCGAGAAGCAGGCCGAGCAGAAGGAGCAGGAGAACCGCCTGAAGACGGCGCAGCTGATCAAGCAGCAGCGCCTGCGCATCAGCACGCTAGGCAAGCAGCACGAAGAAGATTTGGCCCGCATCAAACTGGCGGCGGAGGAGCGCCATCGCGCCCTGCAGGCGGAGATCGGCGCCCTGCAGCAGTCGCTGCGCCAGCAGGAAGAACTGAACAACAGCCTCAAGACCCAGCTTGGCGCCCAGGCCGACAGCATGCAGCAGAGCCGGGAGGACATGTCCCGTCAGTTGCGCGACCTGGAGCGCCACGGCCGCACCGAGGCCGACATCCTGCGATCCCAGTTCGATTCTGAGCTGCAGGCCCGGGTGGCGGCGGCCGTGGCTGAGTACCGGGAGCAGGTGGCGATCCGCGACGTCGAGCTTGCCTATCGCGCCGAGCAGGACACCCAGTTGCAGCAGGAAATTGACCGTCTGCGCCGCGAGCGCGACGACCTGGCCAGCCAGGGCGGCGAGCAGATTCTCGAGCGCCTGGCCAAGCTCGGCGTGGTGTTCGTGGTCTATCACCCGGGCGCCGGTCACCTGACCATCCCGCTGCAGGACATGGCCCGCTACCAGAACAATCCCCTGGGCTACGCGGCGGCCAAGTGCTTCGTCTCCGAGGAGCAGTACCGCCAGTGGCTGGCCCACTACCAGCAGCCGACCTGCGAGAGCACGCTGCCGTCCGGCGAGCGCTGCGCCATGCCCATCGACCGGGTGGAGACGCCGAGCCGCTTCGTCTTCGGCGAGACCAACTGCTGCGCCCGGCACAAGGCGGGCGCACGCCTGCGCACCGTGAGCGGATGATCCGGCGGGCGCCCGATCCGCGGCCCGTCGTCCTTCCCTCCTGGCAGCCCTCGGCCCCCCTGCAACCGCTATTGCTCGACTGGCTGGCGCGCGCCGGCGTCGAGGTGGCGGTATTGCGCCTGGACCTGCTCGACCCGCTGATCTCGGGCAACAAGTGGTTCAAGCTGAAACCCCATATCGAGGCCGCCGTGGCCCGTGGCGCCGAAGGCCTGATGAGCCTTGGCGGCGCCCATTCCAACCACCTGCACGCCCTGGCCGCGGCCGGGCGGCGCTTCGGCTTCGCCACGCTCGGCCTGCTTCGCGGCGAGCCGCAGGACACGCCGACGGTGCGCGACCTGCAGGCCTTCGGCATGCGCCTGCACTGGCTCGGCTACGCCGGCTACCGCAAGCGCCACGATGCGGACTTCTGGACTGCCTGGCAGGCCCGCTATCCGGGACTGTTGCCAGTGGCCGAGGGCGGCGGTGGGCTGCTGGCGGCCAGGGCCTGCGCGGCGATAGCCGAGTTGGCGAGGGCGCAGTTGGCCGGCCTGGGCTGGAACGACTACCACGGCTGGTGGCTCGCCGCCGGTACCGGCACCACGGCGGCCGGCCTGGTGCTGGCCGAGCGGGGGGAGCGAATAATCCATGCGGCGATGGCGGTGCCGCCCGGCCATGGCGTGGAGCAGCAATTGCCGGCGATCCTCGACGAGGCGGGGCAGGCCGATGCCGGCTACCGGCTGGTGGATGCCAGCCGTGGCGGCTTCGGCCGGGTGGATGCGGCGCTGGCGCGCTGCATTCTCGATAGCGAACGGTGCTGCGACCTGCCACTGGAGCCGCTCTACACGGGCAAGGCGCTGCTGGCATTGCGCGGCGAGGTGGAGGCCGGTTACTTTGCTCCGGGTACGCGCCTGCTGTTGCTCCATACCGGAGGGCTGCAAGGACGCCGGGCCATGGCCCAACGCCTGGAAGAACTGGCTGCGGTACGCCAAGAATAATGAAGGACAGGTGTCGATGACCGAGCCGCTGAACCCTGAACAGCTGCGCAGCTTCACTCCCCTCAACGTGCTTTCCGAACAGCAGTGGCGAGAGCTGCGCAACCAGCTGGTGCCGCAGCCCCTGCTCGCCGGCCAGCTGCTGTTCCGCCAGGGCGACCATGCCCGCACCACCTACTACCTGCTGTCCGGCGAGCTGCTGCTGCGCGACGGCGACGGCCGCGAGGAGCTGCTGCAGGCCGGCAGCGAGGCCAGTTGCCACCCGCTGTCGCCGACCCTGCCGCGCCAGCACGAGGCACGGGCGCTGAGCGATGTCAGCGTGCTGGCGCTGGACAGCGCCAACCTCGGCCGCCTGCTCACCTGGCGCCTGTCCTACCAGGACCTGCTGCTGGACCTGGGCGGCGGCGGTGAGGACGTCGAGTGGCTGGAGCGCCTGCTGGAAAACCCGCTGTTCACCAAGGTGCCCTCGGCCAACGTGCGGGCCATGCTCGACCGCCTGCACCCCATCGACCTGCCGGCCGGCAGCCGGGTGCTGATCGAGGGCGAGGGCGGCGACTGCTGCTACTTCCTCAAGAGCGGCCGGGCCGAAGTGTTCCGCGGCGGCGAGGGCAGTACCCGCCAGGTGCTGGCCGAGCTGGACGTCGGCGCCTGCTTCGGCGAGGAAGCGCTGCTGTCCGACCAGCCGCGCAACGCCACGGTGACCCTGATCGAGCCCGGTGTGGTGATGCGCCTGGACCGCCAGGACTTCTTCGCCCTGCTCAAGGCGCCGGTGGTGGACGAGGTGTCGTTCGGCGAGGCCGCGCGCCTGCTGTCGGCCGGTGCCCAGTGGCTGGACGTGCGGCTGCAGTCCGAATACGAACGCAGCCACGCCCAGCAGGCGCTGAACATGCCGCTGCACCTGCTGCGCCTGAAAGTGCGCCTGCTGGACAAGGAGCGCACCTACCTGTGCTACTGCGACAGCGGCAAGCGCAGCGCCAGCGCCGTATTCCTGCTGTCCCAGCTGGGCTTCACCGCCTATGCCCTGCGCGACGGCCTGGACGCGCTGCCGGCGGTGCATCGCGCCGGCCTGCTGTGCGAGAGCGGCCCCGGCTACCTGGCCCGCTCCGGCGGGCGCACCGAGCGCAGCGGCTAGCCCCGCGCATCGCCCATCGCCGCATCGAGAACGACCGGAGGCCGGGATGGCTCCGGTCGTTTTTCATGGGCTCTGGTAGGCGAGGAGGGTGCGCCGGGCGATCTCGAGAATTTCTTCCCCGGCGAACGGCTCGCCGGTGATCACCCCGCGGAAGAACAGGGGCGACGAGGCCAGTTCGAGGAACTGCCGGGGATCGGTGCCCGCGGGCAGTTCGCCCCGTTCGATGGCCCGTTCCACGAGCCGGCCGCTGACGGCGAACCGCTCGGCCCAGAAGCGCACCCGGGCCTGGCGGATCGTCTCGATGTCCCGTCCCTGAGTCACCACGGCCTGGAGCAGGCCGGCGATCAGCGGCGAGCGCAATGTCGCCTCGATATCCAGCAGCAATCGGTGCAGGTCGCCCAGCAGCGTGCCGGTGTCCGGTAGTGGCACGTCCTGCCGCATGCGCAGCAGGGCGATCTCGAGCACCAGTTCCGCCTTGGTCGGCCAGCGGCGGTAGACGGTGGTCTTGTTGACCCCGGCGCGGGCGGCCACCTCGGGCAGCTCCAGGCGTTCGTAACCCCCTTCGCCGAGGATTTCCAGGGTGGCGGCATGGACGGCCGCGACCACCTGGGCCGCACGCCCACCGGGGCGCGCGCGCTTGCCGGCGCCGGCTGCCTGCTCGGTATCGCTCATCCGAATCTCCCTGCTGGTTTTCCTGCCTCTGTCGCAACGATTGTTGCATTTGCGCGCCGGGCAGAGAAAGCCGGCGAATCCGTGCGCACGACACGGAGGTGGTTTACTTGTCTTTTAAAAGCAACTAAAGTTGCTATTAAGGGTGTCGAGACAGTCAGGCCCATGACCGCTTCGGTTCGTCGCTTGCGATGGGCCGGGCGGAGCAGGGCAGGCAGACGCCCGTCAGCGTACCCACCAACTCCAGTGGAACTGCCATGAAAACAACAACAACGCACCATGGGCGGCACCGGCCCCTCGGTGCCATCGCGGCGGCCCTCGCCGTGGTCGGCGCGCCGGCCGCGCAGGCCATCACGTTCAACCTCGGCGAAATCCAGGGCCAGCTCGACAGCAGCCTCTCCGTCGGCGCCAGCTGGGCGCTGCGCAGCCCGGACCGTGACCTGATCGGCGACGACAACGGTGGTCGCGGCTCGTCCACCACGGCCGACGACGGCCGCCTGAACTTCAAGAAGGGCGAGACCTTCTCGAAGATCTTCAAGGGCATCCACGACCTGGAGCTGAAGTACGGCGACACCGGCCTCTTCCTGCGTGGCAAGTACTGGTACGACTTCGAGCTGAAGGACGAGCACCACCTGCTCTACGACATCGACGACGGCAACCGCAAGACGGGCGCCCGCAGCGCCGGCTACGAGCTGCTGGACGCCTTCGTCTACCACAACTACCTGATCGGCGACCTGCCGGGCTCGGCCAGGCTGGGCAAGCAGGTGGCGAGCTGGGGCGAGAGTGTGTTCATCGGCAACAGCATCAACGCGATCAACCCGGTGGACGTGGCGGCCTTCCGCCGGCCCGGGGCGGAGATCAAGGAAGGCCTGATCCCGGTGAACATGTTCTACCTGTCCCAGGGGCTGTCGGAGAACCTGTCGGCCGAGCTGTTCTATCAGCTGGAATGGGACCAGACCGTGGTCGACAACTGCGGCACGTTCTTCGCGTCCGTCGACTTCGTCGCCGACGGCTGCCCGCAGGGGCTGAGCGTCGCCGGCACGGATTTCGAGCGCGACGACCCGGGCTACATCCACGTCCCGCGCCGGGGCGACAACGACGCGCGGGACGCCGGCCAGTACGGGGTGGCCCTGCGCTGGTTCTCCGAGGCGCTGAACGGCACGGAATTCGGCCTGTACGCGCTGAAGTACCACAGCCGTATGCCCTTCACCAGCATGTACGGCACCACGGCCAACCCGCTGACGGCGCCGGCCTTCGGTGCCGCCGACACGGCCTACCGGATCGAATACCCCGAGGACATCCGCCTGTACGGCCTGAGCTTCCAGACCAACGCCGGTTCGGCGAGCCTGGCCGGCGAGATCAGCTACCGGCCCAACCAGCCGTTGCAGCTCAACGCCTTCGACCTGGCCACCACCTCCTACAACCTGGGGCCGTTCCTGCCGACCCAGCTGGGCGCGGCCGGGCTGCCGGACGAATACATCCAGGGCTACCGGCGCAAGCCGGTGACCCAGGCGCAGGTGTCGCTCACCCAGACGTTCGACCAGGTGCTGAAGGCGAGCCGCCTGATCCTGATCGGCGAAGCGGGCTACAACCACATCGCCGGCATCGGCGAAGGCAGCGGCGACGAGCCCCGCTTCGGCCGCGACTCCGTGTTCGGCTCCGGCGAGTACACCCAGCCGTCGCTGCTGGGCGGCAACCTCTGCGAGACGCTGCTGAACCCCCAGGCCGAAAACTGCAACGACGACGGCTTCTACACCCGCCATTCCTGGGGCTACCGCCTGCGGGCCAGCCTCGAATACGCCAACGTCATCGCCGGCATCAACCTGACGCCGACGTTCGCCTGGTCCCACGACGTCGACGGCTACGGCCCCAACTTCAACGAGGGCGCCAAGGCCATCAGCGTCGGCCTGGGCGCGGACTACCTGAATACCTACATCGCTGCCATCACCTACACCGACTACTTCGGTGGCGATTACAACTCCCTGGTCGACCGCGACTTCCTGTCCGTCACCGTTGGCGTCAATTTCTAAGGACCGAACCGATGATCACTGCAACCAGACTCGCCTCGGGCGTGGCGCTCTGCTGCGTCCTTTCCGCCCCCATCTTCGCCGCCGTCAGCCAGGAGCAGGCCGCACGCCTGGGCAGCTCGCTGACGCCGGTGGGCGCCGAACGGGCCGGCAACGCCGACGGCAGCATCCCCGAGTGGCAGGGCGGCCTGCCGACGAACGCGGGCGACGTGCGCAACGGCTTCAGGAGCAACCCGTTCGCGGCCGAGAAGCCGATCTTCGTCATCGACGCGCAGAACCACGCCCAGTACCTGGACCGGCTCAGCCCCGGCCAGGTCGCCCTGTTCAAGCGCTACCCGGCGAGCTACCGGATGCCGGTGTACCCCACCCACCGTTCCGTGGGCATCCCCGACGATGTAGCGCAGAGCATCGGCAAGAACGCGCTCGCCACCCGCCTGATCGAGGGCGGCAACGGCGTCGAGCACTTCACCACGGCCGTTCCGTTCCCGATCCCGCAGAACGGGCTGGAGGTGATCTGGAACCACATCGCCCGCTACCGCGGCAAGAGCATGCAGCGCCAGACCTCCCTCGCCGCGCCCCAGGCCAACGGCGTGTTCGTCCAGGTGGACGCCGAGGAGCGCTACGTGCTCGCGGACCAGGCGACCGACTACGACCCGCGCAACGCCGGCAACCTCCTGTACTACTACAACTCCCGGATCACCGCGCCGTCGCGCCTGGCGGGCAACGTCCTGCTGGTGCACGAGACCCTCAACCAGGTCAAGGAGCCGCGGCTGGCCTGGCTCTACAACGCCGGCCAGCGGCGCGTGCGCCGCGCGCCGCAGGTGTCCTACGACGGCCCGGGCACCGCCGCCGACGGCATGCGCACGGCGGACGGGCTGGAGCACTTCAACGGCTCCCCCGACCGCTACGAGTGGAAGCTGGTCGGCAAGCGCGAGATGTACATCCCCTACAACAGCTATCTCGCCGGCTCGCCGGACATCAAGCTGAAGGACCTGCTGCTGCCCGGCCACCTGAACCCCGACTTCACCCGCTACGAGCTGCACCGGGTGTGGGAGGTGGTGGCGACGCTCAAGCCCGGCGAGCGCCACATCTACGCCAAGCGTCACCTCTACATCGACGAGGACACCTGGGCCATCTCCCTGGCCGACCACTACGACAACCGCGACGCGATATGGCGCGTCGGCGAATCCCACCTGCAGTACTTCTACGACGTGCAGACCAGCCACCCGACGCCGGAGGCCCTCTACGACCTGATCGCGGGCCGCTACATCGCCTCCGGGATGATCAACGAGCGGCCCATGGCCTACGACTTCGCCTTCAAGGCGTCGAAGAAGGATTTCCTGCCGGCGACGCTGCGCACCATGGGGATTCGCTGAGGCCCAGGGCCGAATCGACGGCGCCCGCGGTTTGCGCGCGGGCGCTGCTCCTGTCGACGGCGCGAGCCCGAGACCCTCGGCCGCCCCCGTGGCGGCCTTTTTTATGGCTATGTCCCCGTTAGCTGTTGCACACCTTGTGGGAGCGGATTTATCCGCGAATTTCGCGGCCAATCGGAATGCCGCCCAGCCGCTCCCACAAGAGCAGGATTGCGCCACCAACCCGTAACGGGGACACAGCCTTTTTATCACCCGGCGATACGTCCGGGCGTAGATCACAACAACAACGGAGCTGGGCTCATGGCTATCGGTATCAGAACCTTCATCGGCGAGCGCGAGATTCCCCGCGGGCACGTGCTGGAGTGGGAGCGGCGGCGTGCGCTGGTGGTGCTCAGGAGGCTGGGCGAGCGACCCGGCGACGGCGAGGACCTGGAGAGCCTCAGGCAACAACTGCTGGAGCGCAAGATCGCCCTCGGCGCCGACGGGCTCCGGCACATCCTCCGGCGCGAACTGGCCGTGGCCCAGCCGCTGGCCAATGCCGTCGCCCGGATCTCGTGCGGGTTCCGCCGCTTCAGCGTGACCGAGCTGCTGGTCGACCGCGGCTCGGCGAAGGATTTCGTCGAATGGTTCCTCGAGCGTGCCGCGCGCAACGACGAGATCGCCATGCTGGCCGCGTGTCCCGACCATTACCTGATCCGGACCAACGCCGAAGGCGCCCAGGAGGTGATCGAGACCACCGGCGGCTCGCCGCTGGTGGGCCGTTTCCTGATCGATTACCGGGACCTCTCCAGCCTGCGTTCAGTGCCCGATCCCCGTTATCCCTGTCAGGCCGCCGGCGTCGCGCGGGCGGAGAACGGCCTGGCTCTCGGCGGGGTGCGCCACCAGTTCAGGAGCGAGGGCTTCGGCTTTCGCGCCAGGCTGACGGTGGAGTTCCCGGCCATGATCCTGCCGGGGGCCGTATCCGCCCACCGCTGGCACCTGGCGAGCGAGTTCTCCAACTGGATCGAGGCGGCGTTCGGCTAGTTCGTGGCCGAGCGTGGAGAAGCCTATGCCGAACGGTTGGTTAATCCTGCTGCCGCTGCTCGCGGGCGCGATGCTGGCGCTGCAGGCCGGTATCAACGGACAAGTGGCGAAGAGTCTGCCGGGGGTGCTGGCGGCATCCCTGGTGTCATTCGCGGTCGGTGGCGCCGCGTTGCTGCTGCTGACCCTGGTCAATCGCGAGCTGCCCACCCTGGCGGCCCTCCGGGCGCTGAGCTGGTGGCAGTGGAGCGGCGGGCTGCTGGGCGCCTTCTTCATCGCCACCGCGGCTTTCGCCGGGGTGCGCATCGGCGCCTTGCTGTTCATGGCCCTGGTCCTGGCGGGCCAGCTGGGCATGGCCCTGCTGCTCGACCACCACGGCTGGGCCGGCTTCCGCGAGTCCCCGCTGACGCCGGGCAAGGTCCTGGGCCTGGGGCTCATCGTCGGCGGGATATGGCTGATCCGCCGGGGTTGAGCGTATCGCTAGGCGCCGTCCTGCGGCGGAGCGGGCCAGTCGTCGCTCACCAGGAACAGCCGCTCGCGCTCCCACCAGTCGCCGTCCGCTCCCTGTTCCAGGCGCACCAGCAGTTGTGCCGGCGCGTGTGTGTCGAGCTGGTCCAGCCAGGCTTCCAGCTGCCCACGGGGCCAGCACTCGGCCAGACGCGCGGGCGCCAGCCAGGCCTGACGTGGCAGCGGTTGCCAGTTCGCGCTCGCCAGCGTCGGCCAGTCGCGGCGGTGCAGCCAGCGCCCGCGCAGATGCTCAGTGGCGCAGCCGTTGGGCACCGCGCAGGGACGCTCGAAGGGGTAGAACAGATAGCCGCCCAGCCAGGCGGCGGCGTTCGGCGCGGCCGGCGTCAGCGTCGCCAGCGCCTGGCGCCCGGCCGGGCTTGTGGAGAGCGGCAGCTGGTGCCGGCGCAGGTGCTCCAGCTTGAGCCCCAGGCGGTCCTCGCTGGCGGGGCCCAGCCAGTGGCCCGGGTCTGCCCCCGAGTCCCGTTCCGGGCCGAGGTACAGCTTGATCGCCAGTTCCAGGTGGTGCACGCCCTCGGCGTCGCGCAGCAGCAGGTCCAGTTCGCCCAGGGTGCGGCCCTGTTCGCGCACGGGCAGGTTGGCCGCCAGCAGCTCGACATCGGGCGCGGCGGACAGGGCGAACAGCCAGAGCCGCTCGTAGTAGCGGCCCAGGCGGCTCGATCCGCTGGCCAGGTGGGCGTGCAGCGCGGTGGGGTCGGCCTCCTGGCGCAACAGCCAGTCGGCCAGGCGCTGGCGGTCGGCGAACCAGGCGCTGGCGGCCAGCGGATGGTGCAGCGGCGGGTCGCCGCCGGCGAGCAGGGGCGGGGAGAGCAGGGCCCAGGCCAGATCGCGCACCCGGGGCTGGCGCAGCCGCGCCAGCAGGTCGTCCAGCGGCAGGTTCATCGGCCGAGCATAGCCGAGCCGGTTTGCTGCGGTCAGCGCCTTTCGCCCATAATCCGGGCGAATCTACCCCCGTTGCAGAGCGCCCCATGGAGCAATTCCGCAATATCGGCATCATCGGCCGGCTGGGCAGCGCCCAGGCGCTCGACACCATCCGCCGCCTGAAGAAGTTCCTGCTCGAGCGTCACCTGCACGTGATCCTCGAAGACACCATCGCCGAGGTACTGCCCGGCCACGGCCTGCAGACCAGCTCGCGGAAGAACCTCGGCGAAGTCTGCGACCTGGTCATCGTGGTCGGCGGCGACGGCAGCATGCTGGGCGCGGCGCGGGCGCTGTCGCGCCACAAGATCCCGGTGCTCGGTATCAACCGCGGCAGCCTGGGCTTTCTCACCGACATCAAGCCGGACGAACTGGAGGTGAAGGTCGCCGAGGTGCTGGAAGGGCGCTTCCTCGAGGAGAGCCGCTTCCTGCTGGAGGCCGAGGTGCGCCGCCACGGCGAGGCCATCGGCCAGGGCGACGCGCTCAACGACGTGGTGCTGCACCCGGGCAAGTCGACCAAGATGATCGAGTTCGAGCTGTTCATCGACGGCCACTTCGTCTGCAGCCAGAAGGCCGACGGCCTGATCATCGCCACGCCCACCGGCTCCACCGCCTATTCGCTGTCCGCCGGCGGGCCGATCATGCACCCGCGCCTGGACGCCATCGTGATCGTGCCCATGTACCCGCACACCCTGTCCAGCCGGCCCATCGTGGTCGACGGCAACAGCGAGCTGAAGATCGTGGTGGCAGATGACCTGCCGATCTACCCGCTGGTCTCCTGCGACGGCCAGAACCACTTCACCTGCGCTCCCGGCGATACCATCACGGTGGCCAAGAAGCCGCAGAAGCTGCGCCTGATCCATCCGCTCGACCACAACTACTACGAGGCCTGCCGGACCAAGCTCGGCTGGGGTGGCCGCCAGTGGAGCCACGACTGACATGCTGCTCGACAGCGGGCGCGGCTACGATCTGATCGGCGACGTGCACGGCTGCGGGCGCAGCCTGGCGCGCCTGCTCGAACAGATGGGCTACCACCGCGAGAAGGGCGTCTGGCGGCATCCGCGGCGGATGGCGCTGTTCCTCGGCGACATCATCGACCGCGGCCCGCGCATCCGCGAGGCGCTGCACCTGGTCCACGACATGGTCGAGGCCGGCCAGGCGCTGTGCATCATGGGCAACCACGAATACAACGCCCTCGGCTGGTACACCGAGGCGCCGCCGAGCAGCGAGCGGCGCCATGTGCGCGAACACACGCCGCGCCACGAGCGCCTGCTGCAGCAGACTTTCCGCCAGTTCGAGAACCACCCGGCCGATTGGCACGATTTCCTCGACTGGTTCCAGCGCATGCCGCTGTTCATCGACGCCGGGCGCTTCCGCCTGGTCCATGCCTGCTGGGACAACCGCCTGATCGGCGCGCTCAAGGCCGACTACCCGGATGGCCGCATCGACCGCGACTTCGTGGTGGCCTCGGCGGTGCCAGGCAGCTTCGCCAACCGGGTGTTCGAGCGCCTGCTGCGCGGCACCGACCTGCGCCTGCCCCAGGGCCTGACGCTGACCAGCGAGGAGGGCTTCACCCGGGCCTACTTCCGCACCAAGTTCTGGGAAGACGACCCGCAGACCTACGGCGACGTGGTGTTCCAGCCCGACGGCCTGCCCGACGGGGTGGCCAGCCTGCCGCTGAGCGCGACCGACAAGGGCCGCCTGCTGCAGTACGGCCTGGACGAGCCGATGCTGTTCGTCGGCCACTACTGGCGCCGCGGCCGCCCGGCGCCGCTGCGCCCCAACCTGGCCTGCCTGGACTACAGCGCGGTGATGTACGGCAAGCTGGTGGCCTACCGCCTGGATGAAGAGACGCGGATCGA
Organism: Pseudomonas sp. GD04015; assembly: GCF_029837675.1. Classification (NCBI taxonomy): domain Bacteria; kingdom Pseudomonadati; phylum Pseudomonadota; class Gammaproteobacteria; order Pseudomonadales; family Pseudomonadaceae; genus Pseudomonas; species Pseudomonas sp. GD04015. The sequence goes on from NZ_JAOEEE010000012.1 coordinate 63,120, forward strand.
CCCGGACAAGTTCGTCTGGGTCGAGGTGGAACGCCCGGAGGTGCCGCAATGAAGCCCGTGGAAGCGCTGCGTCGCCCGCTGCAGGAAGACCTCGGCGGTTTCGTCGCCCTGCTGCGCCGCCTGCAGGTGCCGCACCGGGTCAGCGAGGAGCGCGGCTCGCAGGTGCTCTGGGTGCCGGCCGAGCCGCTGGCTGCCCAGGTGCGCGAGCTGTACCTGCGCTACCCGCACGGCGCCGCGGAGGAGGAGCTACCTAGCCCGGCGCTGCCCCAGCGGCCCGGCTTCGCCGCACAGCTGCGGGCGAGCTGGATGACCAGCCTGGTCCTGCTGCTGACATTGGCGGTGACCTTGCTGAGCCAGTTCGGTGACAACCACGCCGTTACCCACTGGATCACTTTCGTGGACTATCAGGTCCGTGGTGAATACGCCTATTTCGTACCCTGGCTCGACAGCCTTAGGGCTGGTGAGTGGTGGCGTTTGTTTAGCCCCATGTTGCTGCACCTAAACTGGCTGCATCTCGCCATGAATGGCTTGTGGTACTGGGAACTGGGCCGGCGTATTGAGTACCGCCAGGGGCGCCTGGGATTAATCGGACTGACATTGCTATTTGGTCTGCTATCCAACCTGGCTCAGTTCTGGTTTGGAGGTTCTGGGCGGTTCGGCGGCCTGTCCGGCGTGCTCTACGGCCTGCTCGGCTACTGCTGGATCTTCCAGCTGCTGGCGCCGACGCCGGCCTACGTGCTGCCGCGCGGCGTGCTGGGCATGATGCTGATCTGGCTGGTGGTGTGCCTGAGCGGGGTGATCGATACCCTGGGCTTCGGCTCCATCGCCAACGCCGCCCACGTCGGTGGCCTGGTCGCCGGTTGTGCCGCCGGCCTGATCGGCGGTGCGCTGGCGCGCGCGCGTCGGTAAACTGCCCCCCAGATTGTGGGAGCGGCCTTGGTCGCGAAGCCGTTCCTGCATGCGTTCTGACGTTACCGGAGCCCCGTATGTCGTCCTTTGCCGAAATGATCGAGAACATCACCCCCGAGATCTACCAGAGCCTCAAGCTGGCCGTGGAGATCGGCAAGTGGCCGGATGGCCGCAAGCTCACCCAGGAGCAGAAGGAGCTGTCGCTGCAGGCCATGATCGCCTGGGAGATCCAGAACCTGCCCGAGGAGGAGCGCACCGGCTACATGGGCACCTCGGAGTGCGGCTCCAAGTCCGAGCCGATCCCCAACCTGCTGTACACCTCCGTGGACACCCTGCACTGATGGTCGAGCTGGCCCGTGGCTCCCTGAGCAAGATGAAGGCGCAGCTGGACGCGCCGGTGCAATACGCCTTCCGCCTGGGCGACGAGGAGGTGCCGGTCAACCCGCTGATCGGCAAGACCCTGCGCCTGGAATACCTCGGCGCGATCCACTGCAGCCACTGTGGGCGGCGGACCAAGACCAGCTTCAGCCAGGGCTACTGCTACCCGTGCATGCAGAAGCTGGCCCAGTGCGACATCTGTATCGTCAGCCCGGAGCGCTGCCACTTCGAGGCCGGCACCTGCCGCGAGCCGAGCTGGGGCGAGCAGTTCTGCATGACCGACCACGTGGTCTACCTGGCCAACTCGTCCGGGGTGAAGGTCGGCATCACCCGCGCCACCCAGATTCCCACCCGCTGGATCGACCAGGGCGCGACCCAGGCGCTGCCGATCCTGCGCGTCGCCACCCGTCAGCAGTCGGGCTTCGTCGAGGACCTGCTGCGCAGTCAGGTGGCGGACAAGACCAACTGGCGCGCGCTGCTCAAGAGCGACGCCGCGCCGGTCGACCTGCCGGCGGTCCGCGAGCGCATCCTCGACGCCTGCGCCGAGGGCCTGCACGCCCTGCAGCAGCGCTTCGGCATCCAGGCCGTGCAGCCGCTCGGCGAGCAGCCGGTGGTGGAAATCCGCTACCCGATCGAGGCCTACCCGGCCAAGATCACCAGCTTCAACCTGGACAAGGAGCCGCTGGTGGAGGGCACCTTGCTCGGCATCAAGGGTCAGTACCTGATGTTCGACACCGGGGTCATCAACATCCGCAAGTACACCGCCTATCAGCTGGCCGTGCACCACTGATCCAGCCGAACTCATCGCCAACGGGCCGTATCGCCGGCCCGCACAACAAGGGCCACAAGCCATGCGTACCGAACAGCCGAAAATGATCTACCTCAAGGACTATCAGGCCCCCGACTACCTGATCGACGAGACCCACCTGACCTTCGAGCTGTTCGAGGACCACACCCTGGTGCACGCCCAGCTGGTGATGCGGCGCAACCCCGAGGCCGGCGCGGGCCTTCCGCCGCTGGTGCTGGACGGCCAGCAGCTGGAGCTGCTGGAACTGAAGCTGGACGACCGCGAGCTGGGCGCCGGCGACTACCAGCTGAGCGACAGCCACCTGACCCTGCAGCCGACCCGGGAACGCTTCGTGGTCGACAGCAGCGTGCGCATCCACCCGGAAAGCAACACCGCGCTGGAGGGCCTGTACAAGTCCAGCGGCATGTTCTGCACCCAATGCGAGGCCGAGGGCTTCCGCAAGATCACCTACTACCTTGACCGCCCGGACGTGATGAGCACGTTCACCACCACGCTCAGCGCCGAGCAGCACAGCTACCCGGTGCTGCTGTCCAACGGCAACCCGATCGCCAGCGGCAGCGAGGAGGGTGGTCGCCACTGGGCGACCTGGGAAGACCCGTTCAGGAAGCCGGCCTACCTGTTCGCCCTGGTCGCCGGCGACCTCTGGTGCGTGGAAGATACCTTCACCACCATGAGCGCCCGCGAAGTCACCCTGCGCATCTACGTCGAGCCGGAGAACATCGACAAGGTGCAGCACGCCATGGACAGCCTGAAGAAGTCGATGAAGTGGGACGAGCAGGTGTATGGCCGCGAGTACGACCTGGACATCTTCATGATCGTCGCGGTCAACGACTTCAACATGGGCGCCATGGAGAACAAGGGCCTCAACATCTTCAACTCCAGCTGCGTGCTGGCTCGCGCCGAGACCGCCACCGACGCCGCCCACCAGCGCGTCGAGGCGGTGGTGGCCCACGAATACTTCCACAACTGGTCGGGCAACCGGGTGACCTGCCGCGACTGGTTCCAGCTGTCGCTCAAGGAAGGCTTCACCGTGTTCCGCGACGCCGAATTCAGCGCCGACATGAACTCGCGCACGGTCAAGCGCATCGAGGACGTGGCCTACCTGCGCACCCACCAGTTCGCCGAGGACGCCGGCCCCATGGCCCACCCGGTGCGCCCGGATGCGTACATGGAGATTTCCAACTTCTACACCCTGACCATCTACGAGAAGGGTTCCGAAGTGCTGCGCATGATCCACACCCTGCTGGGCGCGGAGAAGTTCCGCAAGGGCTCGGACCTGTACTTCCAGCGCCACGATGGCCAGGCCGTGACCTGCGACGACTTCGTCAAGGCTATGGAGGACGCCAGCGGCGTCGACCTGAGCCAGTTCAAGCGCTGGTACAGCCAGGCCGGCACCCCGCGCCTGGAGGTCAGCGAGAGCTACGACGCGGCGGCCAACACCTACCGCCTGCAGTTCCGCCAGAGCTGCCCGGCCACGCCGGGCCAGGCCGAGAAGCTGCCCTTCGTCATCCCGGTGGAACTGGCGCTGCTCGACGCCCAGGGCCGCGAACTGCCGCTGCAGCTGGTCGGCGAGGACCGCCCGGCCGGCCGCTCCCGCGTGCTGCAGGTGACCCAGGCCGAGCAGGCCTTCACCTTCGTCAATATCGCGGAGAAGCCGCTGCCGTCGCTGCTGCGCGGCTTCAGCGCGCCGGTCAAGCTGAGCTTCCCCTACGGCCGCGACCAGCTGATGTTCCTCATGCAGCACGACTCCGACGGCTTCAACCGCTGGGAGGCCGGCCAGCAGCTTGCCGTGCAGGTGCTGCAGGAGCTGATTGGCCAGCACCAGCGCGGCGAGGCCCTGGCGCTCGACCAGCGCCTGGTCGCCGCGCTGCGCAGCGTGCTGGAGAACGAGTCGCTGGACCAGGCCATGGTCGCCGAGATGCTGTCGCTGCCGGGGGAGGGCTACCTCACCGAGATCGCCGAAGTGGCCGACGTCGACGCCATCCACGCGGCCCGCGAGTTCGCCCGCGCGCAACTGGCCGAGGCGCTGTTCGAGCCGCTGTGGAAGCGCTACCAGGCCAACCGCGAGATTTCCCGCGCCACCGCCTACGTGGCCGAGTCCAGCCACTTCGCCCGGCGCAGCCTGCAGAACATCGCGCTGTCCTACCTGATGCTCACCGGCAGGCCGGAAGTGCTGGCCGCGACCCTGGAGCAGTACGAGGCCTGCGACAACATGACCGAGCGCCTGACCGCCCTGGCCGTGCTGGTCAACTCGCCGTTCGAGGCGGAGAAGGCCAAGGCGCTGGAGGCCTTCGCCGAGCACTTCAAGGACAACGCCCTGGTCATGGACCAGTGGTTCAGCGTGCAGGCCGCCTGCACCCTGCCGGGCGGCCTGGCGCGGGTGCAGACGCTGATGCAGCACCCGGCTTTCACGATGAAGAACCCGAACAAGGTGCGCGCGCTGATCGGCGCCTTCGCCGGGCAGAACCTGATCAACTTCCATGCGGCCGACGGCAGCGGCTACCGCTTCCTGGCCGACCAAGTGATCAGCCTGAACGCCTCCAACCCGCAGATCGCCTCGCGCCAGCTCAGCCCGCTGACCCGCTGGCGCAAGTACGACGCGCCGCGCCAGGCGCTGATGCGCGGCGAGCTGGAGCGCATCCTGGCCTCGGGCGAGCTGTCCAGCGACGTCTACGAGGTGGTCAGCAAGAGCCTGGCCTGATCGGTGATGGCGTTACCGAGCGCTTGCTTGGTAACGCCATCTGTTACCGACTGTTTCCTTTCTACCTGATCAGCTTTTCCACCTCGCCGCAGGCCCCGCCGCAGACGCCTTTTCCTCTGCGGAAGCCCCGGATTCTCAAGGCTAGACTGCGCCAGGCAGGGGACAAATTGAGACAACCTCGGGCGTGATCGGCCATTTTCCGGACCGCGATGGCGGAAGCGGGAAATCGGGCCTTCTTGGTATCGATCTTGAATGGCAGGTGCTCGGCCGCCGTCGCGGTCCCGTGGCCCAGTGCCCATAACAAGAACAATCGATCCATGGAGTTGCCGATGGCCATCCCCTTGCGCAAGTCGTCCCTGTCCCTCGCTCCCGCCAAGGCGGGCTTCGCCCTCGCCGGGCTGGTTCCGCTGCTGCTTGCGGCGCCGGCCTCGGCCGTCGAATTCAGCTTCGTCGATGGCGAGGTGACCGGCTCGCTGGACACCACCGTGTCCTACGGCCAGCTGTACCGGGTGCAGGGCCAGGACAAGACCAACGACGACACCAACGGCAACGACGGCAATCGCAACTTCGACACCGGGCTGGTCTCCGAGGTGTTCAAGATCACCTCCGACTTGGAGGCCAACTACCGCAACTACGGCATGCTCGTGCGCGGCACCGCCTTCTATGACACCCAGATCATGGACAAGCGCAACGACAACGACGACTTCCGGCCGAGCCAGAGCTACCCGCACAACGAGCGCTTCACCGATGCGACCCGGCGCAGCGCCGGCCGCAGCGCCGAGATCCTCGACGCCTACGTCTATGGCAACTGGGACGTGGGCACCATGCCGCTGACCGTGAAGGTCGGCCGCCAGGTGTTCAACTGGGGCGAGGGCATCTTCTACCGCGGTGGCATCAACACCACCAACCCGATCGACGCCGGCAAGTTCCGCCTGCCAGGCTCCGAACTCAAGGAAGTGCTGGTCCCGGTAGAGGCCTTCAACTTCAACGTCGGCCTGACCGACAACCTGTCCCTGGAAGGCTTCTACCAGTGGAACTGGAAGGAATCGGCGATCGACCCGTCCGGCACCTTCTTCTCCGAGACGGACCTGTTCGCCGAGGGCGGCAACACCGCCTACACCCGCTTCGACGATCCGCTGGTGAGCCAGCTGCTGGCGGCCTATCCGCTGGCCGCCCAGTTCGGCCTGGTGGGCAGCGGACCGTACGGCCCGAACGCCTACCTGGACCCGACCAACAACGTGTTCAAGGTGGCCAACATCGGCAGCGACATCAACGCCAAGAACGACGGCCAGTACGGCTTCGCCCTGCGCTACGTGGCGGAGGAGCTGAACCTCACCGAGTTCGGTTTCTACTTCATCAACTACCACGCCAAGGAGCCGCAGATCGCCGTCGACCTGGGCAGCTACCAAGGCGTGGACTTCACCAATCCGCTGTGGGGCGCGGTGCCCGACGCCGCCCGGCCCGGCCTGGCGACCCTGGACGCCGCCAGCAACGCCATCGCCCGCCGCGAGTACGTGGAGGACATCCGGGTCTACGGCTTCAGCTTCAACACCACCATCGGCGAGGCCTCGGTATTCGGCGAACTGGCCTACCGGCCCAACCTGCCGGTGGGCATCAGCGCCACCAACGACCTGCTCGGCGACCTGCTGGGCCAGGGCTTCTTCGGCCTGACCGACATCTACGACGCCGGCGTGGCGGGCGACCAGGCCTGCGCCGACATCTCCGGCAAGCGCCTGTGCCGCGGCCCGACCTTCCACAACTACGAGCGCATAGAGGCGTTCAACCTGTCCATCGGCACCATCTACAACTTCGGCCCCGCGCTCAGCTTCGACTCGCTGATGGGCGTGGCCGAACTGGCCTCCGAGCACGCCCGCGCCAGCAGCCTGAGCTACACCGCCTACGACGGCAGCAAGCGCGGCTTCTCCGGCCGGCCGAACGGCGCCTACGTATCCGGCTACGACGACAAGGACCAGCTCGACCGCGACGCCTACGGCTACACCCTGGCCCTGTCCGGCACCTGGAACGACGTCTACGCCGGGGTCAATCTGTCGCCCTTCGCCGTGTTCAAGCACAACTTCAAGGGCAACTCGCACCAGACCGGCAACTTCGTCGAAGGGGCCATGGCCTACTCGGTCGGCCTGCGCGCCAGCTACCTGAACAGCCTGGAGGCCGAAGTGCAGTACACCGAATACTATGGCGGCGGGCAGAACAACAGCGGCCGTGACCGCGACAACATCGGCGTCAACCTCAAGTATTCCTTCTGAAACCGCATCCCAGGGCAGGGCGGCCAGGCCGCCCGGCCCGTTCGTACGGAGAATCGACAATGCTGATGAAACACACGCTGATGGGCGCCGCAGTCGCCCTCGCGCTTTCCGCCGGTAGCGCCCTGGCGGCCGTCTCCGCCGATGAGGCGGCCAAGCTGGGCACCAGCCTGACCCCGTTCGGTGCGGAAAAGGCCGGCAACGCCGACGGCAGCATCCCGGAATGGACCGGCGGCATCACCCAGCCGCCGGCGGGCTTCAAGGGCGGCGGCCAGCACCACATCGACCCGTTCCCGGACGACAAGCCGCTGTTCACCATCACCAAGGCCAACCTGGACCAGTACCGGGACAAGCTGAGCGCGGGCCAGATCGCCCTGTTCGAAGCCTACCCGGAGACCTTCCAGATGCCGGTGTACCAGAGCCGTCGCTCCGGCTCGGCGCCCCAGTGGGTCTACGACAACACCATCAAGAACGCCACCAGCGCCAAACTGGTCGCCGGTGGCAACGGCTTCGCCGACGCCTACGGCGGGATTCCCTTCGCGATCCCGCAGAACGGCCTGGAAGCCCTGTGGAATCACATCGTGCGCTACCGCGGCACCTACATCACCCGGCGCTCCGCCGAGGTGGCGGTGCAGCGCAACGGTGCCTATTCGCCAGTGGTGTCGGAGACCGAGGCGCTGTTCCGCTACTACGACCCCAAGGGCAGCTACGGCGACCTGAAGAACATCCTCTTCTACTACCTGTCCTTCACCAAGAGCCCGGCGCGACTGGCCGGCGGCGCGGCGCTGGTGCACGAGACCCTGGACCAGGTCAAGGAGCAGCGCCAGGCCTGGGCCTACGCGGCCGGCCAGCGCCGCGTGCGGCGTGCGCCGAACCTGGCCTACGACACGCCGATCGCCGCCTCGGAAGGGCTGCGCACCGCCGACGACACCGACATGTTCAACGGCGCGCCGGACCGCTACGAGTGGAAGCTGCTGGGCAAGAAGGAGCTGTACATCCCCTACAACAACTACAAGATCTCCAGCCCGGGGGTGAAGTACAAGGACGTGCTGCAGGTCGGCCACCTCAACCCGGCGCTGACCCGCAACGAACTGCACCGCGTCTGGGTGGTGGAGGGCACGCTCAAGCCGGGCGCCCGCCACATCTATTCCAAGCGCACCCTGTACCTCGACGAGGACAGCTGGCAGGCCGCCATCGTCGACCAGTACGACGGCCGTGGCGAGCTGTGGCGCGTGTCGGTCGCCTACCTGAAGAACTACTACGACCTGCCCACCACCTGGTCGGCGATGGAGGCCTTCCACGACCTGCAGAGCCGTCGCTACCACGTGCAGAACCTGGACAGCGAGGAGCCGGCCACCGTCGACTTCACCAAGGCCACCCCGGAAGACAGCTACTTCACGCCGTCCGCCCTGCGCCGTCGCGGCACCCGCTGAGGTATCGACGCCCTGGCCGCCGGCTTGGCGCGGCCCCTTTGCGACCCGGCCCCGGCCGGGTCGCCTTTTTCCAGCGGGCCATTTCGGGTAGGGTGCGCCGTGTTCGTTCTGGGCTGTGGGGCTCGTCACAGAGCCGCTGCGGCGCTTAACAAAACATAACGTCACGCCGATTGTCAGTTTTTTCCAAAGCCGTATAGCATGAGGTCCGCCTAACAAAGGCTTGAACCCACCTATAAGAATAAAGGGGGAATACATGCGTGAGCCCGTCATGCGGCGCACCCGCTCCGGTTGCCTGACATCCGTCCAGGCCCAGGCCCGTCATCCATCGCCGCTGGCGAAGGCGCTGTCGCTGTTCAGCGTCTGTTCCGTTCTGGCTTTCGCTGCGCCTCTGCCGCTCCAGGCCGCGGACGCCGCCACCGTCACTTCCATCGAATCGCCCAAGGCCGTCACCAGCCTGCTGCTGGACATCGCCCATGCCGGCAAGCGCCTGGTCGCCGTCGGTGATCGCGGCCACATCCTGTTCTCCGAAGACGCGGGGCGCAACTGGGTCCAGGCCCGGGTGCCGAGCCGCCAGCTGCTGACCGCGGTGTACTTCGTCGACGACAAGCATGGCTGGGCCGTCGGCCACGACGCGCAGATCCTCGCCACCGACGATGGCGGCGCCAACTGGACGCTGCAGTTCGAAGACCTGGAGCGCGAAGCGCCGCTGCTGGACATCTGGTTCCGCGACGCCAGCAACGGCTACGCCGTGGGCGCCTACGGTGCACTGCTGGAAACCAGCGATGGCGGCAAGCACTGGGAAAACGTCAGCGATCGTCTCGACAACGAGGACGGCTATCACCTCAACGGCATCGCCGCGGTGAAGGACGCCGGCCTGTTCGTCGTGGGCGAGGCGGGCAGCATGTTCCGTTCCGCCGACTGGGGCCAGACCTGGGAAAAGGTCCAGGGACCGTACGAGGGCACCCTGTTCGGCGCCATCGGCACCTCCAGCGCCAATACCGTCCTGGCCTACGGCCTGCGCGGCAACCTGTACCGCTCCACCGACTTCGGCAATACCTGGCAGCAGGTCAAGCTGCTCTCCGACAGCGGCCCGCTGGAGTTCGGCCTGGCCAACGCCAGCCTGCTCAAGGACGGCACCGTGGTCATCGTCGGTCATGGCGGCAGCGTGCTGACCAGCAAGGACTCCGGCCGGACCTTCTCGGTGGTCAACCGCGCCGACCGTGCCTCGCTTTCCGGGGTGACCGACGATGCGGCGGGCAACCTGATCCTGGTGGGTCAGGGCGGCGTGCATGTCGCCGATTCGACTGGCGAAGAGCCAGGCACAAAACAATAAGTCGGGGCGAATGAGCATATGAGTTCCACCAGCAGCCATCACCAGGACAAGGCGACCTTCCTCGAGCGCCTGATTTTCAACAACCGGCCCGTGGTGATCGCGCTGTGCGCGCTGATCACCATCCTGCTCCTGTGGCAGGCGTCGCACATCCGCCCCTCGACCAGCTTCGAGAAGATGATCCCGCTGGAGCACCCCTTCATCGAGAAGATGCTCGAGCACCGCAACGACCTGGCCAACCTGGGCAACACCGTGCGCATTTCCGTGGAGGCGAAGGATGGCGACATCTTCTCCAAGGAATACATGGAGACCCTGCGCCAGATCCACGACGAAGTGTTCTACATCCCCGGCGTCGACCGTTCCGGTCTGAAGTCGCTGTGGAGCCCGAGCGTGCGCTGGACCGAAGTGACCGAAGAGGGCTTCGACGGCGGCGAAGTGATCCCGCAGACCTACGACGGCTCGGCGCGCAGCCTCAGTCAGTTGCGCGGCAACGTGCTGAAGTCCGGCCAGGTCGGCCGCCTGGTGGCCAACAACTTCAAGTCCAGCATCGTCGACGTGCCGCTGCTAGAGCAGTATCCAGACCCGAACGACCAGAGCAAGCTGCTCAACCTGGACTACCGCCAGTTCTCCCATGAGCTGGAAGAGAAGATCCGCGACAAGTACCAGGCGCAGAACCCGAACGTGCAGATCCACATCGTCGGCTTCGCCAAGAAGGTCGGCGACCTGATCGACGGCCTGCTCATGGTGGTGGCCTTCTTCGGCGTGGCCCTGGCCATCACCCTGGTGCTGCTGTACTGGTTCAGCTGGTGCATCCGCTCGACCATCTCGGTGGTGTCCACCACCCTGATCGCGGTGGTCTGGCAGCTGGGCCTGATGAACCTGGCCGGCTTCGGCCTCGACCCGTACTCGATGCTGGTGCCGTTCCTGATCTTCGCCATCGGTATTTCCCACGGCGTGCAGAAGATCAACGGTATCGCCCTGCAGTCGAGTGACGCGGACAACGCCCTGACCGCCGCGCGGCGGACCTTCCGCCAGCTGTTCCTGCCGGGCATGATCGCCATCCTGGTGGATGCCGTCGGCTTCATCACCCTGCTGATCATCGACATCGGCGTGATCCGCGAACTGGCCATCGGCGCCTCCATCGGCGTCGGCGTGATCGTGTTCACCAACCTGATCCTGCTGCCGGTCGCGATCTCCTACATCGGCATCAGCAAGCGCGCGGTCGAGCGCAGCAAGCGCGAGGCCAACCGCGACCAGCCGTTCTGGCGCCTGCTGTCCAACTTCGCCCACCCGGTGGTGGCGCCGATCTCTGTGGTCATCGCACTGACTGCCGGCGTGTCCGCCTTCTGGTACCAGAAGGCCCACCTGCAGATCGGCGACCTCGACCAGGGTGCGCCGGAGCTGCGTCCGGACTCGCGCTACAACAAGGACAACGACTTCATCATCAACAACTACTCGACCAGTTCCGACGTGCTGGTGGTGATGGTCAAGACGCCGAACGAAGGCTGCTCCACGCACCAGACCCTGGCGCCGATGGACGAGCTGATGTGGCGCCTGGAGAACACCGAGGGCGTGCAGTCGGCCATCTCGATGGTCAGCGTGTCCAAGCAGGTGATCAAGGGCATGAACGAAGGCAGCCTCAAGTGGGAAAGCCTGTCGCGCAACCCGGACATCCTCAACAACTCCATCGCCCGCGCGGACGGCCTGTACAACGCCGACTGCTCGCTGGCGCCGGTGCTGGTGTTCCTCAACGACCACAAGGCCGCGACCCTCAAGCGCGCGGTGGGAGTGGTCGAGGACTTCGCCAAGGACAACAACAAGGACGACCTGCAGTTCATCCTCGCCGCCGGTAACGCCGGTATCGAGGCGGCCACCAACGAGGTGATCGCCACCTCCGAGCTGAAGATCCTGGTGCTGGTGTACATCTGCGTGGCGGTGATGTGCCTGATCACCTTCCGTTCCTTCGGCGCCATGCTGTGCATCATCCTGCCGCTGATCCTGACCTCCATCCTGGGCAACGCCCTGATGGCCTGGCTGGGCATTGGCGTGAAGGTGGCGACCCTGCCGGTGATCGCGCTCGGCGTGGGCATCGGGGTGGACTACGGCATCTACATCTACAGCCGCCTGGAAAGCTTCCTGCGCGCCGGCATGCCGCTGCAGGAGGCCTACTACCAGACCCTGCGCTCCACCGGTAAAGCGGTGCTGTTCACCGGTCTGTGCCTGGCCATCGGCGTGGTGACCTGGATCTTCTCGGCGATCAAGTTCCAGGCCGACATGGGGTTGATGCTGACCTTCATGCTGCTGTGGAACATGTTCGGCGCGCTGTGGCTGCTGCCGGCCCTGGCCCGCTTCCTGATCCGCCCGGAGAAACTCGCCGGCAAGCAGGGCGGCTCGCTGTTCGCGCACTGATCTCGACCTGACCCTGGCTGTACCCGGAACGCCCGATGCTTCGCATCGGGCGTTCTGCTTTTGGGGCGAAAAGGGTTAGTAGGGTGCGAGTGATGTTGCCTTCCCTACGGTTTGTGTAGGGCCGGTACCGGTTCCGGATTGCATCCGGTTACGGCAGTGTTCCGGTGCACGGCGCTTGCCGCAAAAACTCACCGGGCTCCCTCAGGGGCGCATGGTATTCCCTCTACGAAGGAAGGCCGGCGCGGTCCAGGATTTCGGCGTTGTCCACCGTTTCGATCTGCTCCGCCCGCAGGTGGCGTTCGGCGTAGGCCTGGGGGACGCCCGAGGTGACGAACAGGGCGAACAGTTCCGGATCGATATGGGCATCGCGGCACATGCGGGCCATGATGGTGAGCGCTTCGCTCAGGGTCTTGCCCTGTTTGTAGGGGCGGTCCACCGCGGTGAGGGCCTCGAAGATGTCGGCGATGGCCATCATCCGCGCCGGCAGGCTCATTTCCTCGCGCTTCAGGCGTTTCGGATAGCCGCTGCCGTCCATCTTCTCGTGATGCCCGCCGGCGATCTCCGCGACGTTCGCCAGGTGTCGGGGGAAGGGCAGGTGGTCGAGCATGCGGATGGTCTGCACGATGTGGTTGTTGATGATGTAGCGCTCCTCGGGGGTAAGGGTGCCGCGGGCGATGCCCAGGTTGTACAGCTCGCCGCGGTTGTACTTGTGCGGCGGCACGTCCAGCCGGAAGCCCCAGGGGTTGTCGGCCGGGATCGCCTCGCTGGCCGGGCGCTCGAACAGGTGCTCGGGCCTGTCCGCCAGCAGCGGCTCCCGCACCGGCAGCTCCGGCGCCGGGGTGCGCGCCTGGCGCTGGTTTTCTTCCCAGGACACGCCGATGCGGTCGTCCAGGGTGCGCGTCCAGGTCCTGCCGGCGATGCTGGCGAGGCGTTCCCGGTCCGCCTCTTCCATGGCCTCGCCGCCCAGGTTGCAGCGGGCGATGAAGGCGAATTCCTCGTCCAGGGTGGCCAGGGTCTCGTCCCGCAGGGCGGTCAGGCCAGACTCGTCGCCGCCCCGGGCCACACCTTCCCAGTAGGTCACCCAGGCGTCGCGCTTGATCAGCTCGAAGCGCATGCGGACCTCGTGGATGCGGTCGTACAGGGTCTCCAGCTTGGTCGCCTTGTCGACCACGTGCTCGGGCGTGGTGACCTTGCCGCAGTCGTGCAGCCAGGCGGCGATGTGCAGGGCCTCCCAGTCCTCGTCGCTCGGCCGATAGTCGCGGAACGGCTCGGCCTCGCTGTCGGCGGCGGCGCGGGCCAGCATCAGGGTCAGTTCCGGCACCCGCTGGCAGTGGCCGCCGGTGTAAGGGCTCTTGGCGTCGATGGCGCCGGCGATCAGCTGGATGAAGGCGTCGAGCAGGCGCTTCTGCTGCTCCAGCAGGCGCTGGCTCTCGATGCACAGGGCGGCCACGCCGGACACCGCCTCGACATAGGCGATACGCTGCGGGCGTAGCATGGCCGGCTCGGCTTCCTCGCCGGTGTCGCGGTGCAGCAGCAGGAGCACGCCGAGGGTCTCGCCCTGGCGGTTGTGCAGGCCGGTGCAGACCAGGTGCACGCGGGGGCTGTCCAGGGTGTGCAGCAGGCTCTGCAGGCCGTTGGCCTGGTCGAAGCCGAGCGAGGCCACGGCGGTGTCGCCGCCTTCGGCGGGCTGCCGCACCCAGTCGGGCATCCGTGCTTCGCCCGGCACGTAGGTGGGGATGCGGTGTTCCTCCAGGCTGTGCTGCTCGTTGTTGATGAACAGGCCGTGGGGTTCCAGGGCGCCGCTGTCGCGGTCGCGCAGGTAGAGCAGACCGGCGCTGGCCTCGCTGAGGTCCACCGTCTCGCGCAGAACCCGGCGCAACAGGGCGTCGAAGCGGGTCTCGGCGGACAGGCTGGCGGTGATTTCGAGGAAGCCGGACAGGGTCTCCTTCATCCGGCCCATGGCCAGCGCCAGCTGGTCGATCTCCAGCACCGGCGAGCGGCCGCTGGCGGGGTGGGCGAAGTCGAAGCTGCGAATGGCCTCGGCCTCGACCACCAGGGCGCGCAGGGGCCTGACCAGCAGTCGCGACATCAGCCAGCCCAGTGGGATGCACAGCAGCAGGATCGCCAGGGTGAGGACCGCGCCCTGCCAGCGGATGCGGTAGGCGTCGGCGAGCAGTTCCTGCTCTGGGGCCAGCAGGGCCAGGCGCAGGCCGTTGGGGCCGCCCTCGGCGAGCTGGCTGTAGGAGACCTGCCAGCGCTTGCCGGCGAGTTTCATCGCGCCTTCGCGGTCCTTGGCGAGGTCGCGCTGGAACAGCTCGCCGAGCGCCGGGCTGAGCCGCTCCACCGGCACCAGTTCGACGGACTCGCTGTTCAGCACAAGCCGCTCCACGTCCGGGTAGGCCACCGCGGCGCCGTCGGGGCGGTACAGCACCAGTTCGGTTGAGGGTGTCACCTGGTGCCGTGCCAGGGTCGCCGACAGGTCGGCCAGGGTCAGGTCGGCGCCGAGCACGGCGCCGCTGGCGCTCACCCGGGCGAGGGTGGTGCCCACGTCGCGGGTGGAGAAGAACACGTAGGGCTCGGTGGTAATCAGGTCGCCGCTCGCCCGGGCGCTGGCGTACCAGTCGCGGCTGCGCGGGTCGTAGCTTTCGCTCAGCTGCTGGCGGCGGCTGATCGGGTTGAGGTCGGTGTCGAAGTAGTGCGCCTCGGAGAGTGGCCGCGCGTCGCCGCTGCGCTCGATGCTCCAGACCTGGTAGGCGGCGCCGGCCGGAGCGGCGAAGATCCGCTTGAGGCGCTCGTCGCGCAGCGGCCGCACCATGAAGAAGTCGCCGTCCTCGTAGCCCAGGTAGAGCGAGGCCAGCGTCGGGTTGTCGCGCAGCGCCTGGGCGAACACCGGCAGCAGGCCCATGCGCTGGCGGGTGTCCAGCAACGGGCCGCGCTCGTCGAGGGCGAGCAGGCCGAGCAGGTGGCGGATCGGCTGGTAGGTGTGCCGCAGGTCGGCCTCGACCTCGTCGCGGATCTGGCCGAACAGCTGCTGGCTGCTGGAGAGGATGATCCGGGTGGTCTGGTGGTAGTTGAACAGGCCGAGCAGAGTGCCGCTGCCCAGCAGCAGGAGCGTGAACAGCACGCTGATGTGAACGTGAAGTGGAAAGCGCCGTCCTTTTCCGTGGATCTTGCCCTGCATATTCCTGCTCCGCAGCGTTCCCGGTCAGGGCAAAAGCATAGACGCTCGGTCAGGATTGCGAAGGCGCCTTACCGCGCTCCAGCCACTGTTGCAGGCCGTGCATCAGCAGCGCCACCAGCATCGCCAGCACCACGCCGATCAGGCTGTTGAACAGGCGCACCTGGGCCAGGTGCCAGTCGTGGGACAGGCTCTCGGCCAGGAGCACGAAGCTGATCGTCACCTGCAGCACGAACAGGCCGTAGTGGTGGGCCTGGAAGGCCCGGCTGAGGATGATCAGCGGCAGGATGAAGGCGACCATCAGCGGCGGGCTCTGCAGGCTGTGGCCGAAGTAGATCAGCAGCAGGGAGGCGCACAGGCTGGCCATGCTCAATTGCAGGGCACGCACCAGGCTGCCGCGCATCTCCAGCTGCAGGGTGGCGATCAGCGCCAGGGTCAGCCAGTAGCCGCGCTGCAGCCCGGCCACCTGCACGATCAGGCCCGCCGCGGCGCAGCCCAGGGTGTAGCCCAGCGCGTGCAGCCGCCAGC
Source organism: Pseudomonas sp. GD04015 (assembly GCF_029837675.1). Taxonomy (NCBI): domain Bacteria; kingdom Pseudomonadati; phylum Pseudomonadota; class Gammaproteobacteria; order Pseudomonadales; family Pseudomonadaceae; genus Pseudomonas; species Pseudomonas sp. GD04015. The sequence continues at coordinate 79,055 of NZ_JAOEEE010000012.1, forward strand.
GCTGTTCCGGCAGGCGCCTGGCATGGCGCTTGAGCACCTTGAGGACGGCCATCAGGCGCGGCATGTGCGGCCACATGCGCAGGCCGTGCACCCCGCGCAGGCCGAAGGCGAGCAGGGCGACCCAGAGGCCGCCGAGGACGAACAGGGCGGCCACCGCGTCGGCGTTCTTCAGCGTGCCCAGGCCGTGCTGCCCCTGGCCGAGGCACAGGCACACCGCCAGGCCCAGGCCGAGCTTGCCGGCCTCGGTGCCGAAGCGCTGCAGCCAGGCCAGGAGGAAACCGTACAGGGCGAACAGGCCGAGGCTGAGCGCGGGGTGGCTGACCGACCAGAAGCCCAGGCCCGCGCTGCAGGCGCCGAGCAGGACGAGCAGCAGCAGGCGGAGCATGCCGAAGCGGTGCAGCGGATTGGCCTGGGCCGCCTGGAAGGCGCCGGCCGAGGCCCAGAGGAAGCCCGGGTGGCCGCTGAACAGGCCGAGCAGCAGGGGCAGGGCGCAGCCGAGGCCGGCGACCACCGCCGGGCCCCAGGCCGGAGGGCCCGCGTGCCAGGTGATCGCCTGCCGGAACAGCGCCTTCATCGTTTCACACCGGGCTGGAGCGCCCGGTCATTTCCCGGGCCATTTCGGTGGCGTAGCTGTCGGTCATGCCGGCGATGAAGTCGATCATGCGCAGGAACGACAGGTACAGCGGCCAGCCCGGCTCCGGCGCGTAGTGGGCCAGCAGGTCGAGGATGCGCCGGTTCTTGAACGAGAGGTCGCGCCCCGAGTGCTGTTCCAGCGCCGCGCCGCAGAAGGCGTTGAGGAGGATCTCCAGGGTGGTGTAGGCGCCGATCTCGTGCAGGGTCTTGCGCTTGTCCTGGAAGATCCGCTCGCGCGCCACCGCCTTGGCACGCAGCACGCAGCGCTTGGCCGGACCGTGCATGTGCTCCACCAGGTCGCCTTCGAGGCTGCCTCGCAGCAGCGCCGGCTGCTGCTCGACGAAGGCGCGGGCGGCGGCGTTGGTCAGGTGTTCGATGGCCTTGCCGCGGAGGATAGCCAGCTTGCGCCGCCGCGAGTCGTTGGGGCCGAGCTGGCGGTAGGTTTCCGGCAGGTCGTCGCCGACCAGGTCGAACAGCAGCGCCTCGACTTCCGCGTAGTCGAGCAGCTCCATCTCCACGCCGTCCTCCAGGTCGATCAGCGCATAGCAGATGTCGTCGGCCGCCTCCATCAGGAACACCAGCGGGTGGCGCGCCCAGCGCTGCTCGTCGATCTGCGGCAGGCCGAGCTTGGCGGCGATCTGCTCCAGGCGCGGCAGCTCGTTCTGGTAGCAGCCGAACTTGTGCTTCTTGTAGCCGAGGGCCTCGGCGTGGCGGGCGGTCCAGGGGTATTTCAGGTAGGTGCCGAGGGTGGCGTAGGTCAGTCGCATGCCGCCGTCGAACTGGTGGTATTCCAGCTGGGTCAGCACCCGGAAGCCCTGGGCGTTGCCCTCGAAGCTGAGGAAGTCGGCGCGCTGGGCGTCGCTCATGTCGTCCAGCCAGCCGCGCCCGGCGGCCTGGCGGAACCAGTGGCGGATGGCGTCTTCGCCCGAGTGGCCGAACGGCGGGTTGCCGATGTCGTGGGCCAGGCAGGCGGACTGCACGATCACCCCCAGGTCGCTCGGCGCGCACCAGTCCGGCAACTCGCCGCGCAGCATCTCACCGACGCGCATGCCGAGGGAGCGGCCGACGCAGCCCACTTCCAGCGAGTGGGTGAGGCGGGTGTGGATGTGGTCGTTGCTGGAGACCGGGTGGACCTGGGTCTTGCGGCCCAGGCGGCGGAAGGCGCCGGAAAAGATGATGCGGTCGTGATCCTTGTGGAACGGGCTGCGGCCGAGTTCGTCGGAGCTGTGCACGGGTTTGCCCAGCCGTTCGCGGGTGAGCAGGGTTTGCCAATCCAAGGGCTGTCCTCGCCGATTCATTTGGCGCTAGCTTCGGCGTTCGCGCCGGCGCCTGCAAGGGGCCGGCGCCGTGGCCCCGGTCCGCCGGGCGGGCGACGGGCGGTGGCGGGATTTTTGCGGCCACGGTGATATCGTCGTGACATCGCAGACATAACAACAATGAGCATTGCGCACGTGATCTCCGAAGCCGCCTTGCCCAGGAACTCGCAGCAGCAGCTGCGCGTCCGCCGCTTCCTGATGAGCGTGGCCATGTACGTGCTGGCCAGCGTTCCCCAGGGCGTGTCCCTCTACAACGATATTTCCCCCGCCTGGGTGATGCAGGTCTGGGCAGTGATCGCGGCGCTCACCAACCTGGGCTTCTACCTGCTGTTCCACTTCGGCATCAACCGGCGCTTCCGCGACCCGAGCATGACCATGGCGCAGATGGTGGCGGCCATCGCCATGGTGCTGTTCACCCAGCTCTACGCGGGCGAGGCGAGGGGTGCCTACCTGGTGGTGCTGCTGATCATCATGATGTTCGGCTGCTTCAAGCTGCGCACCCGCCAGTTGCTGATGCTCAGCCTGTTGACGATCGCCGCCTACGCCATGACCCTGCCGGTGATCCAGCGCATCGACGGCGAGCGCTTCAACCTGGCGGTGGAGATGGTGCTCTGGTGCAGCTTCTCCGTCTTCCTGCCGTTCATCTCGGTGCTCGGCGGCAGCATCAGCGACCTGCGCAAGAAGCTGATGGCCAGCAACGCCCAGTTGCAGGAGGTGCTGCAGCAGGTCACCGAGCTGGCCACCCATGACGAGCTGACCGGGGCCTACAACCGCCGCTACCTGCTGGAAATGCTCGGCCACGAGAAGAACCGGACCGACCGCGGCGGCGCCGGCTTCTGCGTGTGCATCTTCGATCTCGACCACTTCAAGCGGATCAACGACACCTATGGCCACCCGGTGGGTGACGAGGTGCTCAGGACCTTCGCCGGCACCGTGCAGCCGCTGCTGCGCAGCACCGACTTCTTCGCCCGCTACGGTGGCGAGGAGTTCATCCTGTTCCTGCCCCAGACCACCATCGAGATGGCCCAGCACTGCATCAAGCGCATGCAGGAGGCGCTGGCCGAGGTCTCGTACGACGGCCTGCCGGAGGGCGCGCGCGTCACCGCGTCCATCGGCGTGGCCCAGTATTACCTGCTGGAAAGCGTATCGGAGCTGATCGAGCGGGCCGACAAGGCGCTGTACCGCGCCAAGCAGAACGGCCGCGACCGCATGGAGCTGGCCCCCTTCCACCGGCCGATCCTGATGTAGTCGTCACCTCACGGTCAGAAGCCCGCCGCGTCGATATCCAGTAGCAGGAGCCGGCGGCCGCTGTCGATGAACTGGCCGGCCGTCAGGCAGTACTGGTTGCTGGTGGCGTCGCGGTAGGTGTTGGAGAGAGTCAGCCGGCGCTCCGCCCAGCCTTCCGCTAGCAACTGGTAGAAGTAGGGCCGCCAGGACCAGTTGTGGCCCAGGTAGCGGGCGTCTTCCTGCCAGCGCTGGCCGTCCCACTGCAGGTTGGGGCTGACCTGGGTGCCGTGGCGGTCGCACTGGTAGATGCGCAGCAGCCAGGGGTAGTCGGTGGGCCGCAGCAGCGAGTCGAGGCTGCCGCCGCGCTCGGCCCAGCGGCGCACCAGCCCCATCAGTTCGGCCAGTTGCTGCTGCAGCTTCACCAGGCGGGCGCGTTCGGCCAGCTTGTGCTGCACGTACTGCTCGCGGAGCTTGGCGAAGCGCTTGACGAAGGCGTCGCTGGCAAAGAAGCGCTCCTCGGGTCGAGCGAACAGGTAGCCCTGCACGTAGCGCGCGCCACACTCCAGGGCGAAGTCCAGTTCGGCCTCGGTCTCGACGCCCTCGGCGATGATCCAGCAGCCGGTCTTCTCCGCCATCTGCGCCAGTGCCTTGACCACTTCACCGCTGGGCCCGCCCCGGGCGGCGGCCTGGAACAGGCGCATGTCCAGCTTGAGGATGTCCGGCTGCAGGGCCAGTACCCGGTCCAGCTGCGAGTAGCCGGCGCCGAAGTCGTCGATGGCGATGCGCGCCCCGGCTTCCCGGTAGCGCGCCACCACCTCGGACAGCTTCTGGCTGGCTCCGCCGAGTTCGGTGATCTCGAACACCACCCGCTCCGGCGGCACGCCGTGGCGCTGCAACTGCTTGAGGCTGTGCAGGGCCTGGTTGGGGCGCATGCGGGTGATCCAGCGCGGCGAGATGTTGATGCTGATGAACCACTCACGCGGTGCGGCGTGCAGGCGGGAGAGGGCGTCGTCGCGGATCTGCCGATCCAGGCGGCGCAGGTGGGCGGGGGAGACCCTGGGATCAGTGAACAGTGGCCCCACCGAGCGCAGGGTACCGTCCTCCTGGCGCAATCGGCCGAGGGCTTCGACCCCGGCGATGCGCCCGGTGGCGGTGTCGATGAAGGGCTGGAAGACTGCTATGGGTTGCCCGTCGATCACGGACCGTTTCCTTGCTCAGATGAAAAACCTGACCGGATGGACCGGTCGACGACTCATCGCTTTTGCAAGAATGCGGCCAGATGTTTCAACGGTGGTGCAGTTCGAGAGCGTCCTTCTTCTTGCTCTGCTGCAACCCCTTCACCAGCGGATAGATGACCATGGCGCCACGCGCCAGCTTGCCGAAAGTGCCCAGACGCCCGCCGAACAGGGTCAGGAACACGCCGGCGGCCATCATCAGCGGTGTCTTCACGTTGGCCGCGCTGCCGCGCCGCGCCTGCCGCAACTGCTGCAGCGGGTGGGTCAGCGGCTGCGCGTGGTAGCGCAGCTGCTGGCGGTTCATTTCCATGCGCAGGCGGACCAGCTCCTTGCGCATGTCGCGGCGTGCCGCGCTGGATAGCGATTGGCTCATGGCAGCAGGCGCTCCTTGTCGCGTGCAAGCTCCGCCAGCGTGGCCCGGAACGGCGACTCACCCTGACGTGCCAGGTGCATGGCCTTGGCCACGCAGAATGCCAGTGCCGCGCCGAACACCAGGCAGAGCCCGATGGCGGCGGGCAGGCGGTGGGTATCCCAGAAGGCGATCAGCACCACGGTGGACAGGCCCAGCAGGACCAGCAGCGCGAAGATCAGGCAGAGTCCGGAGAAGAGGAACAGCCGGAAGGCGCGCGACTTCTCTTCCTGGAACTCGATACCCAGCAGTTCCAGATGGCCCTGCACCAGGCCGACCACGGCACCGCCCAGCTTCTTCAGGGAAGGCTTGGGCGGCTCGGGAGCCGGCTGGGGCTGCAGGTCGTCGATGTGCATGTCGTCCATGGCGCGCCCCGATTCAGCGACGGCCGGCCAGCAGGCCGAGCAGGAAACCTACGCCGGCGGCGACACCCAGGGTCTGCCAGGGGTGCTGCTGGACGTATTCCTCGGTCTTGGCCACGGCCAGGCGGCCTTGCTCTTCCAGGGTCTGCTCGGTGTCCTTGAGGATGACCTTGGCCCGATCGATGTTGTTGCTGATGCGCGCACGCAGCTCGTCCACTTGGACGCCGGCGACCTCGGAGGTCTGCTTCAGCAGGCTCTCGGTGTCGTTGACCAGCGCCTGGAACTCGGACGACAGGGCGTTCTGCGCATCGCGCAGGTTGCGGCGATGGGCTTCCTTGTCGATGTTCGACGCGATTTTCTTGCCGGTGGCTTCGAAGCCGGACAGATCGGAGTTAGGGGTAGTGGGCATGGCTCTCTCTCCTGAGATCGTGGTTGCGGACTCTTCAGGTTCGAGCGGCCCCGTCGCGGCCAGGTTCAGCTTTTTTTCGCCCACCCCTGGCACAGCTTTTGCCACGTCGTGGTGCGCCATGGCCCTACGGTGCCCCCATGAGGGGCGCCGAGTCCATGGTGGTTCCGCTGCCTCTTTTCGTATGTCGCTGAAAAACAAGCCGAAAAATCGATTCCACGATTTTCTGGCGAGTGTTCTGCGCGGAATCGGGGCGGGGCCATCGACCGGCACCCGGGGCTTCTGCCCGCCTTTGGTGCGCCAGGTCGTGGAAGAGATCTTTTTTGGTGCCTTTCTGCCGGGAAAACCCTTCGATGGAAAACCTACACAGCGCCGTGGAAACCCTCATCCACGGTTCCAACACCCTGTTCATTCTGCTGGGCGCGATCATGGTCCTGGCCATGCACGCCGGCTTCGCCTTTCTGGAAGTGGGCACGGTGCGCCACAAGAACCAGGTCAACGCCCTGTCGAAGATCCTCTCCGACTTCGCCGTCTCGGCCCTGGCCTACTTCTTCGTCGGCTACTGGGTGGCCTACGGCGTGAACTTCTTCGCCCCGGCGGCGGCCCTCACCGAGGGCAGCGGCTACGCGCTGGTGAAGTTCTTCTTCCTGCTGACCTTCGCCGCCGCCATCCCCGCGATCATCTCCGGCGGCATCGCCGAGCGCGCCCGGTTCGGCCCGCAGCTGTGCGCCACGCTGCTGATCGTGGCCCTGGTCTATCCCTTCTTCGAGGGCCTGATCTGGAACGGCAACTTCGGCCTGCAGGCCTGGCTGGCCGAGCGCTTCGGCGCCTCGTTCCACGACTTCGCCGGCTCGGTGGTGGTGCACGCGGTGGGCGGCTGGCTGGCGTTCGGCGCGGTGATCCTGCTCGGTCGCCGGGATGGCCGCTACCGTGACGGTCGCCTGGTGGCCTTCGCGCCGTCGAACATCCCGTTCCTGGCACTGGGCTCGTGGATCCTGATTATCGGCTGGTTCGGCTTCAACGTGATGAGCGCCCAGACCCTGGGCAGCATCAGCGGCCTGGTGGCGGTCAACTCGCTAATGGCCATGGTCGGCGGCACCGTCGCCGCGCTGCTGGTGGGGCGCAACGACCCCGGCTTCCTGCACAACGGCCCGCTGGCCGGCCTGGTGGCGATCTGCGCCGGCTCCGACCTGATGCACCCGGTCGGCGCGTTGGTGACCGGCGCCATCGCCGGCGTGCTGTTCGTCTGGGCGTTCACCGCCACCCAGGTGAAATGGAAGATCGACGACGTGCTCGGCGTCTGGCCGCTGCACGGCCTGTGCGGGGTGTGGGGCGGCATTGCCTGCGGCATCTTCGGCCAGAGCTACCTGGGCGGCCTCGGCGGCGTCAGCCTGGCGAGCCAGGCGATCGGCACCGCACTGGGCGTGCTGGTGGCGCTGGTCGGCGGTTTCCTGGTCTACGGCCTGCTCAAGGCGGTGGCCGGCATCCGCTTGAGCCAGGAGCAGGAGTACTACGGCGCCGACCTGTCGATCCACAAGATCGGCGCCAACAGCCAGGACTGAGGTCGCGTGGCTGCCGCCGTGGTCAGTCGGTGGCGGCCTGGCAGCCGAGCAGGTCGTCCTCGGTGACGACCCATTGCTCGGATTCGGTGATGTGCACGTCTTCCAGGGTGCACTCGTCGCCGTCCTCGTCCACCAGACGGATATCCCAGTTCCCGGATTCGACGCCGGTGAGGGTCAGGGAATCGCCCTGTTCGAGCACGTCTTCCCCCAGGTGGTCCTCGCCCCAGTTGTCCTGGCTGGCCGGGGAAAAATAGATTTCGTGCAGCTCCCATCCGGATTGGTTGACGATCTGGACGGTGGAGTCGGCCATGGCGATGGCGCTGGACAGGGAAACGAACGCGAGAGCGAGGGTCAGCGGGTGCTTCATGGACAGCTCCATCCACAGTCGAGGGGAGAGCCGATGGTGGTGGCCGGCGGGTGAGGCTGTCAATGTCAGATTGCTATCACTTTCATGGCCTGCGGCCCGCTCGTGATCGGCTCTTCCGAAGAAGGCTGCCGCCCCGCGGGGCGGCAGCGGGGCAGGGTCAGTAGCGCAGCCTGGCGCTCCAGTCCTCGTACTCGGCCGGTTGCTTCAACTGCACGCGGAACTGCTCGGCCTCGGCGGCGTTGCCGGTCCACAGGTAGAGGTGGTCCTTCCAGCTGCCGGAGGGCCAGCGCATCAGGTAGTAATCGGTGCCGCGCACGGTGTCGCGGTCGAGCAGGCGCACCAGGTCGCCGTCGGCCAGGCAGCCGGTGGGCTTGTTCGGCAGCTCGATGCGCAGCTGGTTGGAGGAATCGCCGGCCTTGGGGTAGTAGGCGTAGTTGCCGCCCCCACCGCCCAGCCACCAGTTCAGCCAGTGGCTGCGATGGCGCACCGATTCGATCTCCAGATAGTCGCCGCTGCGGATGCAGAAGCTCACCGGGTAGTGCCAGTTGCGCAGGCTGAACAGGCTTTCCGCCTCGCTGCCGTCACCGGTCACCCGCAGCCAGTCGTTGGCCTGGCCGGCGCTGGTGCGCAGGGTCTTGCCGTTGCTCTGGCTGCGCAGGGTGACCTGGCCATAGCGGTTCTCCCGGGGCTTGGCGGCGCGGGTCGGGGTGCCGGCGTCGGCGCGCACGAAGGCGGCCACTGGCGAGTGGTCGGAGTAGTCCTGGAACTGCCAGGTGGCGCCGGCCTGGGTCACGCTCCAGCGCGGCGACGGGACGTCCAGCGCCTGGTTGTGCCAGTAGTCCGGCTGGCCGTGGTGGCGCGAGACGAAGATGTAGTCCAGGTATTCCGGCGCGTGGTTGGGATACTGGTAGTGGGTGATGCCGTTGCGCCGGGTGTCGAAGGTGGTGTCGCTGCCGGCGAAGCTGTCCGGCGCGTGCACCTGCAGGCGGTCGAGTATGTCGTGGTATTCGGTGGTGTCGCGGATCACGTTGAAGTCGCCGCCGATGAACAGCACCTCGTTCGGCGCGATGCCCTTGCTCTCGATGAAGGTGCGCATCTCGTCGAACTGGCTGGCGCGCACCGCCGCGCCCTTGCCGTCGGAACAGCCGGTGTCGGCGGCCTGGGCGTGGGTGCCGATCACGTGCAGCGGCTGACCGCCGCGGTCGAGGCGGACGTAGACGAAGCCCTTGTTGGAGAAGTAGTCGGCGCCGCAACCCTGGGCGTAGACGTACTGCACCCGCTCGCGGATCGGCCAGCGGCTGACGATGGCCACGCCGCCGTCCTCCGGCGTGGTCTCAGCATAGGCGCCGAGGGTGGCGTCCCAGCCGTTGCGCGAACGGCCGAGGATGGGCGTCTGGTACGGGTATTCCGCCTTCAGCCCGTCGAGCAGGATGGCGGCGGCCGGGTTGTCGAACAGTTCGTTGAGGATCACCGCATCCTGGCCCTTCATGTAGTCGGCCTGGGCGATGAGGCGGGCGCGGGTTTCCTGGCCCCAGCCGGGCTTGAGCGTGGCGGGCAGGAAGAACACGTTGTGGGCCAGCAGCTTGTACTGGTCGCCGGGGGATGCAGATGCCGGCGCGATGGAGAAGTGGAGCAGGGCGAGGGTGCAGCAGGCGAGCGTGATGGACTTCATCCTGAAGGACTCCTGTGGCCTTTACGGCCTCTTGTCGGTGGCGTTCCCGGTCTGGAATAGACCAGGCGCCCGAAGAATCCTGGAGCACTGTTACAGTTTTGCAAGGCACGCACGGCGCGCTCATGACAGCGCCGTTTCATCTCTGGTCTAGGCCAGTTGCCGCGCCCGCCGGGCTTCGCGTCCGGCGCCGAACAGGCTATAAGGCTGGCCCGACCTTCTCGCCGGATTGCGCATTGCTCGATTTCTCCGTCTACCTCGGCCTGTTCCTCGCCGCCTTCGGCGCCGCCAGCCTGCTGCCGCTGCAGTCGGAGGCGCTGCTGGTCGGCCTGCTGCTGGGCGGCGGGCAGCCGGTGGCCACGCTGCTGGCGGTGGCCAGCGTCGGCAATGTGCTGGGTTCGGTATTGAACGCGGCCCTGGGGCGGGGGCTCGAGCGCTTCCGCGAGCGGCGCTGGTTCCCGGTGAGCCCAGCGCGTCTGGAGCGGGCCAAGGCCACCTATCGGCGCTACGGGCGCTGGTCGCTGCTGCTGAGCTGGGTGCCGGTGATCGGCGACCCGCTGACGCTGGTGGCGGGGGTGATGCGCGAGCCCTGGTGGAGCTTCCTGCTGCTGGTCGGCCTGGCCAAGACCGGCCGCTACCTGGCGCTGGCCGCCATCACGCTGGGCTGGGCGCCACTGGGTTGGGCCTTACCTGACTGGGCCTGAGCCGGACCTGAGCGACGCTCACTCGCGGTAGAACACCTGGATCAGGTGATAGCCGAACTGGGTCTTCACCGGTCCGTGCACCTCGCGCAGGGCCTTCTTGAAGATCACCTGATCCACCGCGCGCACCATCTGCCCCGGGCGCACCTCGCCCAGGTCGCCACCCTTCTTGCCGGAGGGGCAGGTGGAGTACTTCCTGGCCAGTACGTCGAAGGCCTCGCCGGCGGCGATGCGCTTCTTCAGGGCGGCCGCTTCGGCTTCCGTCTTCACCAGGATGTGGCGGGCCATCGCCTTGGGCATGATCGGCTCCTCATTTTGCGAAGGCGCTATTGTGCCAGCAATTCGTGCGCCATCAGAATGACGCCAATTTTCAGGCCAAACGCTCCGGCCAGGCTGGCCTACCTTGTTAACGTGATTCGGATGGAAGCGCGCGCGATGGACCTCACCCAGATGCTGAAAATCCTGTCCAGCCAGGACGGTTCGGACCTCTACCTGTCCACCGGGGCGCCGCCCTGCGCCAAGTTCAACGGCGTGCTCAAGCCGCTCAGCCAGGAGCCGCTCAAGCCCGGCGACGTGGCCGCCATCGCCGCCGGGGTGATGGACGCCGAGCAGCGCGGCGAGTTCGAGAAGGAGCTGGAGATGAACCTGGCCATCTCGATACCCAACGTCGGCCGCTTCCGTATCAACATCTTCAAGCAGCGCAACGAGGTTTCCATCGTCGCGCGCAACATCAAGATGGAAATCCCCAAGTTCGAAGACCTCAAGCTGCCCGAGGTGCTGCTCAAGACGGTGATGGAGAAGCGCGGCCTGGTGCTGTTCGTCGGCGGCACCGGCTCGGGCAAGTCGACCTCCCTGGCGGCGCTGATCGACTACCGCAACCGCAACAGCGGCGGCCACATCATCACCATCGAGGACCCGGTGGAGTACGTGCACCGGCACAAGAAGTCGATCATCAACCAGCGCGAGGTGGGGGTGGACACCCGCAGCTTCCACGCCGCGCTGAAGAACACCCTGCGCCAGGCGCCGGACGTGATCCTGATCGGCGAGATCCGCGACCGCGAGACCATGGAGCACGCCCTGGCCTTCGCCGACACCGGGCACCTGGCCATCTCCACCCTGCACGCCAACAACGCCAACCAGGCGCTGGACCGGATCATCAACTTCTTCCCCGAGGAGCGCCGCCCGCAGTTGCTCAACGACCTCGGCAACAACCTGCGGGCCTTCGTCTCCCAGCGCCTGGTCAAGACCGTCGACGGCAAGCGCCGCGCCGCCGTGGAAGTGATGCTGGGCACGCCGACCGTGCGCGACATGATCAAGCGCAACGAGTTCTCCGAGCTCAAGGAGATCATGGAGAAGTCGAAGAACCTCGGCATGCAGACCTTCGACCAGGCGCTGATCGACCTGGTCCATGAAGGGGTGATCGACGAGGAAGAGGCGGTGAAGAACGCCGACTCCGCCAACAACGTGCGCCTCAAGCTCAAGCTGTACCGCGACAACCCGGCCAACGCCGCCGCCAGCACCACCGCTGCCAAGCCCGCGCCCGCCCCGGTGGCCGACGTGGCGAGCTGGGGCATGGAGCTGAAGCTGGAGGACATCGAGGAGGAGAGCCCGCCGGAAGACCCGGGGCGGCAGGGGATCTAGGCGGACACAGGGTTTTTCATTCCTCGCCCGCTTCCTCCAGCCACTCGATCAATGCCGGCGAGCCCTCGGGGTTCAGGCGGTAGGCGCGTTCGGTGTTCGTGCGGTCCGGCGGCATCACTTCGACGTTGATGACCAGATTGCTGCGCTCGTCGCCCGTGCCGAACGCACCTTCGTCATCCAGCAGCCTGATGGCCTGCTCCATGGCATCGAGGCGCAAGGTGTATTCCTTCTGCCAGCCGTCTTCGTCGAGCGTGTCGATTCCGGGGCGCAAGGCGAACAGCCGGTTCACCTCGGCGAAATGGCGATCGCCGAAGCACAGGTAGGGAGAGTCGGCGTAGGACCACTTGAGAAACGTCTCGTCCGCGAGCCCGGCCTTTTCCACTTCCGTTGCCAGCGCCTCTCGGGACCACGCCGATAGAAAGGGCGGCAGCGCCTCTCCGGTGGTGATCAGAGCGATGTAGTAGAAGCGCTCGAATCGACTGGTGAACAGGTCGCGCAATGCCAGGCAGGCGGCCTGCCTGATTGCCTCGGTCAGCTCCCGTTCGGAGGGCGGTGCGTCCTGCATCGTTATGCTCCGCCTCTGCAAGGGAAGAACGCTTGATGGCCCGGAAGCGACACGCGAGCGTTCACAACCGATCTTCGTCTTGTCGGTAGGTGTGAAGCAGAACGCTCGAAAAGCCGGTGCCGAGTATCAGGGCGGAAAAGAAGCTGTCCAGGCTGGCATCGTCTGCCGCGGAGTTCTGTTCCGGCATGGTCTTGCTGACATAGAGGGTCCAGCCCACCTCTGGCCGATCGGGGAATCGGGCCTTGCCGTCCAGATCGACATTCGGATAGAGATCGAAGTACCAGCGTGGGTGCTCTTTCAGGAACTGATAGTAGTAATGCGAGTAACGCGGTTCGTCCTCCGGCCGCTCGGGATTGCGCAGGCCGGAAGGAGGGCGCTTGTACATCTTGCTGTAGCCAAGGCTCGCCAGGAATGAGTTGACATTCCTTACCAGCGCCTTCTCGTCAGAGGCCTGACAGATGATCCCGTGTTCGATCGCGGACATGAAAAACTCCTTGTGGATTCCCTTCCAGGGTTGGGTGACGACGGGTCCGAGTGAGCCAGGATGAGTGTTACAAGACATACCTGCCGCTTCTCTGCTCCATGCGGGGGTTGTGTCTGCGACATCGGCCTTCATGGCTATGCACCCACGTCTTGCCAAGGTCATCGGTAATGCTCACCTGGCACCTGAAGGCCTCGCCGCGAGATTGCCTGGCAAGATCTTTTCCAGTGGAGGGTATATTGAAAGCCAGTTCTATGGCGGCGTTGCTGATGTGGTGTTCTTGCAGGCCCAGGCTCTTCACCCGTGCGAACAGGAACGAGCGATAGGTTTCGGCCAGTCTTTCCGCGTGCCTGATGGGTGGGCATGATTCGCCGCTCAAGATGTCGAGGTGGACGCTCGATCTGCCGGCCGTGTCTATCTCCCGGTAGATGATGCCCAGCCCCCAGTACCCCTCGATGTCGTTGTTCCGGGAGGCGAAGCTGGAGGATACACCGGCCGCGACTCCCTTCAGTGTTCTACGTCTACTCATCGCTCGCGTGTCTCATGACCAGGCAACCGCGCTAGCCGACCGTATCGACCACCTGGCCGTCGTTGTCCTTGATAAGGGTCTTCCTGACCTGAAGCACCACGCCCGGGAAACGGGACAGGCCGTAGGAGCCCTCTTGCGGCTTCAGGCATGAGCGGACCTCGTCGAGCACCTCCGGACGAATCTCCAGACGCAGGGTGGTGTCCTCCGTCGTGTAGCGGTTCTCGTCGCCCGGGGCGAACACTACCCGGGTTTCCTCGCCGACCAGGGTGAGTTCCCGGTCGAACGGTAGCCGGTTGGGCAGTACCCCGAGCACTTCCCGGACCTGCCGTGCACCGAGGGTCACCTGCAACTCCGGCTTGCGCAGGAGGCGTTTGCGCTCCGCCCAGGCGAGCTGGTCGACGAACAGATAGCCTGTGCTGGAGCCTTCGCTGGCAGCGCCTGCGCTCAGCCTTTCCCGCACGTCCTGCAGCTCCAGCAGGGATGCCCGCGAGAGGTCGGTCACCAGCAGGGGAAGGTGTTCCTCGAAGACCTCCAGCACTCGCAGGGTCTTCCATTGCTTGATGGCCAGCTCTTCGTCGTTCGTGATGCCGACCACCTGGAGGAACTCGACGCGCCCGTTGGGCGTATCGATGGGGGCCAGTTCGGGGTCCTGGATGAAGGCCACTGAGCGCAGGAGGGTATCGCTTTCCACCGCGATGGGACCATTGGCGTTCAGGTAGTCCCCGTTGGCGAAGACGTTGCCGGAGCCGAAGACATAGCGCGCGAGGTTGTGCAGGAAGTTGATCGCCCAGGCCGGCGGCTCCTCGGCATCCGGCTCGGTCTTCAGCCGCAGGGTCAGCTCGAAGCCCCAGCCGCTCACCAGCAGGTCCGTGGATTCCTTGTCGTAGAGTTCGGTGAAGCCGTAGGTGACGAAATGCCAGTGGGGAACGGGCTCGAGCCGCTTGTACGCACTGATCCCCCTGAGCGGGTTCGGGCCGCCCAGCTCGTAGGCGATCAGGTTGCCGTAGTGCTTCGGCTCCTGGCCCGCGTAGAGGGGGGCGAGCGCCTGGTCGATGGCATCCCAGCCGGATGCCTGGAGGTCTTCCTGTTCCATGAAATCTCCCTGAAGGTGGTCAGTCATGCCGCTGGGCGACTGAATCGATTGGACCCGCGAAGATCATTGCCGCGGGATGATGCGCTGGATGTTGTGGGTCAGGTTGGTATAGGTCCCTGGCTCGAGAGCAGGGATCAGATCGGAGCTGATCACGTTGAGCGACATGCCGATCTTCACCTCGTCTTCCTGGCTCAGGCATTCGTGAATATGGGCGTAGGGGAGGATGAAGAGGCTGCCATCGGCAGAGACGACCGCTCTTCCGGTCCAGTCGCCATGGTCGTGGAACGTCAGGTCCGCCCAGTGCCAGCCATGTTGGGCGATGACCGCGTCGCCCCAGGCGGTACCGAAGGCGTAGATAAGGTCGTCCTGGTCCAGGTTGTAAGCCTTCGGCGGTGTGCCCGAGACCTGCCATTCATGGACGGTCTTGTCCACGAACCCGATCAGGTCTTCCGCTCCGGAAGGGCGTATCTGGGTCATGACCGATTCGGTCAGGGCTGTGAGCTTGTCGATGGTCGTTTGATCGACTCTTTCTTCGGTAATGTTCATAGGCTTCCCGAGAGGCTGCGGTGCAGAAATGGGCTGCATCGGCGGTGCGCGCGGCGCACCCTGCGGCATGCGGTAGGATACCTGTCGGTATGGAGCGGTTCTGAGCAGCAGGTGCTGGTTTTGGCGGCTCGCGGTCATTCCTTGCGCTGGTCGGGATGGTCGAGCCAGTTGAGCGCCAGGTAGGGAAACAGCGAGATCGCCAGCCAGAACCATTGATGGCTATAGGCCGCCCAGGCCCAGCATCCCCAGGCCCAGAGGATCGCGGATACCTTGAGCGTTTCGTGCATGAGTTTCCCGTCTATTGGCTGCCTTGCCGCCACAGCAGTGCTTCGACTTCATCATATTTCGCGGCTACCGCGATGAACGCATCGCCCCAGCCGCTGCCGAGACTGACTTCCTGCAGCGGCCCCGTGGGAACGAACAGCCCCGAGACCTTCACTTTTTCCGGCAAGGCGCCATTGCGCAGGGTGCCTATCAACTCCACGATGTCCCGTTTCGCCTCATCCTCATCTTTCCAGAATGACCAGAGGAAATCATTGTCGGGTAGCGAAAGCAGCTCCAGGACCGATTCCAGGAGATGAACGAGACTTTCCAGAGGGTTATCCCGGTCGATGTCTTCTCGAAGAAGTTGTCGGGTACGGTTCAGGTTCATGGACTAAGTGACTTGAGTGAGAGGGTGGATCTTACGCAAGTAAATCGGGTGTCCCCAGCTTCGGTGAGTTTCGGATTAGACCAAGTAGCGCGATATGCAGTGTGTTCTGGTTACACCAGTAATGCTCGATTTCCCCTTCGTTTATGTAGATGCATTGAAGCCATCTTCAATATCGTTGTACCAGAGCACGGAGTTGCCAAGAATGGCTATAGCCCAAAAGCCGCCGCCTGCATCGCCCAAGGTGAGCGCGCCCATTTCTGCCTGGGGATGGCGTTGAGTTCGTACAGCGCGTGGGTTCCGGGCGTGCACCCTGCGAGCTGCCTGGCAATCAGTGCTTCCAGTTCATTCAGTGGTATCGGTTGCCACATTGGGGGGGAGGCGGTAATTGAACGGTGCGCTAGCGGCATGCACGGGCTTTGAGTTTTTTGCGAAGGGCTCTCGCAAAGAGCAACACGATCACCGCGGTGGTAAACCAGAACAGGGATAGGAAGACCATCAAGATTGGAGCGTAGTTTGGCGTCGGTCTTCTGAAAACCATGAGCGTAAGTTGGTGCAGGGTATCTTGATCTTTGAGCAGTGGGATCCACTCGGATGGCGCTGTAGCGAACCAGATGATTGGGTTTGAATAGGGTTCTGGAAGGATAAGGACGGCTGCAACAAGAAAGGCGGGCAGTGATAATCCCGCGCCAATGTAGATTAAAGAGAGCCTGAGTTTGCTCATGCTTTACCCATTCTGACCTTGAGCTAGCCGGGGCTGCTGGTTCTGCAAAGCGACGGCAGGGCAGTCTGCCCCAATGCTGGCGCTTTGCTCAAGGTGGGTGGAGCGGCTGCAAGCGCCGCTCCGTCTGGGTCAGTCCCTCAGATCGGGCAGGTCGCGGTAAAGCTCCAGCGCCTGCGGGTTGGCCAGGGCGTCGGTGTTCTTCACCGGCTGGCCGTGCACCACGTTGCGCACGGCCAGTTCGACGATCTTGCCGCTGATGGTGCGCGGGATGTCGGTCACCTGGATCACCTTGGCCGGCACGTGGCGTGGCGTGGTGTTGGCGCGGATGGTGGCGCAGATGCGCTGGCGCAGCGCGTCGTCCAGGGGCACGCCGTCGCGCAGGCGCACGAACAGCACCACGCGCACGTCGCCCTGCCAGTCTTGGCCGATGGCGATGGACTCCAGCACTTCCTCGACCTTTTCCACCTGGCGGTAGATTTCCGCGGTGCCGATGCGCACGCCGCCGGGGTTGAGCACCGCGTCGGAGCGGCCGTGGATCACCAGGCCGCCGTGGGCGGTTTCCTCGGCGTAGTCGCCGTGGGCCCAGACACCGGGGAAGGTCTCGAAGTAAGCGGCGCGGAACCTGGCACCGTCGGCGTCGTTCCAGAAGCCCACCGGCATCGAGGGGAAGTGGCGGGCGCAGACCAGCTCGCCTTTCTCGCCGGTCACCGCCTGGCCGGCGTCGTTCCACACCTGCACGTCCATGCCCAGCCCCTTGCTCTGCAGCTCGCCGCGCCACACCGGCAGCACCGGGTTGCCGAGGGCGAAGCAGGACACGATGTCGGTGCCGCCGGAGATGGAGGACAGGCACAGCTCGGCCTTGATGTCGCGGTACACGTAGTCGAAGCTCTCGTGGGCCAGCGGCGAGCCGGTGGAGAAGATCGCCCGCAGGCTGTCCAGGCGATGGCTGTCGCGCGGGCGGACGCCGGCCTTCTCCAGGGCAGCCAGGTACTTGGCGCTGGTGCCGAAGTGGCTGATGTCCTCGGCGTCGATCAGGTCGATCAGGCGCTCCGGCCCCGGGTGGAAGGGTGAGCCGTCGAACAGCACCAGGGTGGCGCCGACGGCGAGGCCGGAGGCCAGCCAGTTCCACATCATCCAGCCACAGGTGGTGTAGTAGAACAGCCGGTCGCGCTCGCCCAGGTCGCTGTGCAGGCCGAGTTCCTTGAGGTGCTGCAGCAGGGTACCGCCGACGCCGTGGACGATGCACTTGGGCACGCCCGTGGTGCCGCTGGAATAGAGGATGTAGAGCGGCTGCTCGAAGGCCACCGGAGTGAACTCGGGCTCGCCGCCGGGCTGGTAGAAGTCGCCCCACAGGGCGGGTTGAGCAACTGACTTGTAATCAGTTGTTCTGGCCTCGGGCCGGGAGTAGGGCACCACCACCAGCTGCTGCAGGGTCGGCAGCTGGGCGAGGATTTCGTTGAGCTTGTCGGTCAGGTCCAGGTGCTTGCCGGCATAGCGGTAGCCGGCGGCAGCGATCAGCACCTTGGGTTCGATCTGGCCGAAGCGGTCGATCACACCCTGGGTGCCGAAGTCCGGCGAGCAGCTCGACCAGGTGGCGCCGAGGCTGGCGGTGGCGAGCATGCCGACCACGGTCTGCCAGGTGTTGGGCATGAAGGCCGCGACGCGGTCGCCGATGCCTACGCCGGCCGCCTTCAGGCTGCGTTGCAGGCCGGCGACGTGGGCCGCCAGGTCGGCGTGGCTGAGCACTTCTCGCGAGCCGTCCTCACCGATGGCGACCAGCGCCGGCGTGCCGTCGCGGCGGCGCAGCAGGTGCTCGGCGAAATTCAGCGTGGCGCCAGGGAACCAGTGGGCGCTGGGCATGGCCACACCCTCGCGCAGCACAGCTTCGGGCCGGGCGCCGAAGCGTACCTCGAAGAAGTCGGCGATGGCCTGCCAGAAGGACTCGCGCTCGCTCACGCTCCAGGCGTGCAGGGCCGGGTAGTCGGCCAACTGCAGGCCGTGCTGCTGGTTGACGAAGCGGCGGAAGGCATCCATGCGGGTGGCGGCGATGCGTTCGGCAGAAGGGGTCCAGAGCGGTTGCAGCATCTCGATTCCTCGATGGTTCTTGTTGGCCCTAGCCTAAGGCCTGGGGCGAGGCGATGGCGCATCTGTCTCACATGGCACGATGCCTGTCGCGGCTTCTGGCCGTGCGCCAGGCGCTACGGGGCACGCTCGCCGCTGTGGCGCGGCTTTACAGGCTGTCAGGAAAAGCTGACAGCGATCAGGCGCGGGCCAGGTAAGCCCTGGCCACCCGCGAGCCGTTATCGCGGCCGAGCACCTGGCAGATGCGCGCGCCGGCGGCAATCAGCCTATCCATGTCGATGCCGGTGTGGATGCCCAGGCCCTGCAGCAGGTAGAGCACGTCCTCGGTGGCGACGTTGCCGGTGGCGCCCTTGGCGTAGGGGCAGCCGCCGAGGCCGGCGACCGAGCTGTCGAACACGGCGATACCTTCCAAAAGGCTGGCGTAGATATTGGCCAGGGCCTGGCCGTAGGTGTCGTGGAAGTGCCCGGCCAGCTTGTCGCGCGGGATATCGCGGCCGACCACCTCGAACATGGTGCGGGTCTTGCCGGCGGTGCCGGTGCCGATGGTGTCGCCCAGCGATACCTCATAGCAGCCCATGGCGAACAGCTCGCGCGCCACGGCAGCGACCTGCTCGGGCGCCACTTCGCCCTCGTAGGGGCAACCGAGTACGCAGGAGACATAGCCGCGCACGGTGATGCCGTGGGCCTTGGCCGCCTCCATCACCGGCACGAAGCGCTCCAGGCTCTCGGCGATGGAGCAGTTGATGTTCTTCTGCGAGAAGGCCTCGCTGGCAGCGGCGAACACCGCCACTTCCTTCACGCCGGCCTCGACTGCGGCCTCGAAACCCTTGAGGTTGGGGGTGAGGGCGCCGTAGACCACGCCGGGCTTGTACTGGATGCCGGCGAATACTTCGGCGCTGCCGGCCATCTGCGGCACCCACTTGGGCGAGACGAAGCTGCCCACCTCGATGTAGCTCAGGCCGGCGGCGCTCAGGTCATCGGTCAGGCGCACCTTGTCGGCCACGCTGATCGGCTGTTTCTCGTTCTGCAGGCCGTCGCGCGGGCCGACTTCGACCAGGCGGACGTGTTGCGGCAGGTTCATCTGTTCTCTCTCGCTTCGTGGGTGGCCCTCAGGCCTCTTCCAGCTCTACCAGTGCGGCGCCTTCGCCGACCATGTCGCCTTCGGCGCAGTACAGCGCCTTGACCGTGCCAGCGTGGGGTGCGCGGATGCTGTGCTCCATCTTCATGGCTTCCAGTACCACCAGGGCGGTGCCGGCTTCCACAGCCTGGCCGGGTTCGACCAGCACGCGCACGATACTGCCGTTCATGGGCGCCGTCAGCCCGCCGTGCTGGGCGTGGCTGGCCTCGACCTCGGCGATCGGGTCGACCTTGCGCACCTCGTGCAGGCGGCCCTGCCACTCCAGATACAGTGCATCGCCTTGGCGGATGGCGCGGTGGGCACGGCGCAGGCCGTCGTGCTCGAGCCACAGTTGCTCGCCCAGCAGCTTTGACTGCAGCGCGCCGCGCAGGTGCACGGTCTGGCGCTGCTCACCGCAGCTCAGCTGCAGATCGGTCTCGCTGGCCAGGCCGGCGCGCCAGCCGAGGTTGCCGCTCCAAGGCGAGAGATAGTCCTCGTGGCTGCGGCGCGGTGCCTCGCTCTGCAGCCAGGCTTCGCCGGCCAGTTGCCAGAATTCGCTCGGCAGCTCGGTCACTGCCGGCAGCAGCTGCGCCTGGTGGCGGGGGATAAAGCCGGTATCCAGCTCGGCAGCCGCGAAGGCCGGATGGGCCAGCACGCGACGCAGGAAGGGCAGATTGCTGGCGAAGCCGCCGACCACCGTTTCTTCGAGCATGGCCAGCAGGCGCTGGCGGGCCTGCTCCCGGTCCTCGCCCCAGGCGATCAGCTTGCCGAGCATGGGGTCGTAGAACGGCGAAACCGTGTCGCCTTGGGCTACGCCGCTGTCGACGCGGCGGCCTTCGCCGGCGGCTGGTTCGCGATAGAGCTTCAGGTCGCCGGAGGCGGGCAGGAAGTTGTTATCGGTGTCCTCGGCGTACAGACGCACTTCGATGGCGTGGCCATTCAGCGGCACCTGATCCTGGGTGATTGGCAGCGCCTCGCCACGGGCCACGCGGATCTGCCAGGCCACCAGATCGAGGCCAGTGATGGCTTCGGTAACCGGGTGCTCCACCTGCAGGCGGGTGTTCATTTCCATGAAGAAGAACTGGCCGCGGGCATCGAGCAGGAACTCCACAGTGCCGGCACCGACGTAGCCGATGGCCTGGGCGGCCTTGACCGCCGCCTCGCCCATGGCGCGGCGCAGTTCGGGCGTCAGGCCAGGGGCCGGAGCTTCCTCGACCACCTTCTGGTGGCGGCGCTGGATCGAGCAGTCGCGCTCGTTGAGGTACAGGCAGTTGCCGTGGCTGTCGGCGAATACCTGGATCTCCACGTGGCGCGGCTGCAGCACGTATTTTTCCACGAGCATGCGGGAGTCGCCGAAGGCCGACTGGGCCTCGCGCCGGGCGGATTCTAGGGTCTCCGCGAGCTGATCTTCCGTCTCGACCACCTTCATGCCCTTGCCACCACCACCGGCAGCGGCCTTGAGCAGCACCGGGTAGCCGATGCGTTCGGCAGCGGCGTGGAAGGTCTCCAGGTCCTGGGCTTCGCCGTGGTAGCCGGGCACCAGCGGCACACCGGCGTCTTCCATCAGCGCCTTGGCCGCCGACTTGCTGCCCATGGCGTCGATGGCGGAGGCGGGCGGGCCGAGGAAGATCAGCCCGGCGGCCTCGATGGCGCGGGCGAAGCCGGCGTTCTCGGAGAGGAAGCCGTAGCCCGGGTGGATGGCCTGGGCGCCGCTGGCATTGGCCGCGGCGATGATCTTGTCGACCAGCAGGTAGCTGTCAGCCGGCTTGGCGCCGCCGAGGTTCACCGCGATATCGGCCTCGCGTACATGCCGTGCGTTGGTGTCGATGACGCTGTGCACGGCCACGGTCTTCAGGCCCTGGGCCTTGGCGGTGCGCATCACCCGGCAGGCGATCTCGCCGCGGTTGGCCACCAGCAGGGTATCGATGTGCTTGCGGCTCATGCTTGCGGCTCCTGCCAGGCGGGCGTGCGTTTTTCCAGGAAGGCGTTGAGCCCCTCCTGGCCTTCGGGGCTGACGCGGATGCGGGCGATGGCATTCTCGGTGTAGCGGCGCAGCGGCGGGTTGAGCACGCCGCTGGCCACTTCGCGCAGCAGGTCCTTGCTCACCTGCATGGCCTGCGGGCTGTTGAGCAGCAGGTTGCTGACCCAGCTCTCGACCTGGGCCTCCAGCTCCGCGGCCGGGTAGGCTTCGGCCAGCAGGCCCAGCTCACGGGCGCGATTGCCGGAGAAGCGTTCTGCGGTCAGCGCGTAGCGGCGCGCGGCACGCTCGCCGAGGGCCTGGACCACGAAGGGACTGATCACCGCCGGGGCCAAGCCGATGCGCACTTCGGACAGGCTGAACAGCGCGTCATCCGCACCGATGGCCATATCGCAGCAGCTAACCAGACCCACCGCGCCGCCGAAGGCCGCGCCCTGGACCACGGCCAGGGTCGGGATCTTCAGGGCGTTGAGGTTGTACATCAGCTCGGCCAGCTCGCGGGCGTCGTTGAGGTTGGCGTTGTAGTCGAGCTTGGCTGAGGCCTGCATCCAGGCCAGGTCGGCGCCGGCGGAGAAGTGCTTGCCGCGCCCGCGCAGGAGGAGGAAACGCAGGGTCTTGTCGGCGCTCACCGCGTCGATGGCGATGATCAGCTCGCGGATCATCTCGGCGTTGAAGGCGTTGTTCTTGTCCGGACGGTTCAGCCACAGGGTGGCGAAGCCGCGCGGGTCGGTTTCAAGCTGTACGGTGGTGAAGTCGGTCATGGCGGCTCCAGGAAACTCTGTGGTTCTCCCTCTCCCTTTGGGAGAGGGCTGGGGTGAGGGTGCTCTGCGTTCGACAGGCTGTCCCTCACCCCCGGCCCCTCTCCCGGAGGGAGAGGGGAGTAGTGCCTTACATCCGGAACACGCCGAACTGGGTCGGCTCGATGGGCGCATTGAGGCTGGCGGACAGCGCCAGGCCGAGCACGTCGCGGGTCTGCGCCGGGTCGATCACACCGTCGTCCCACAGGCGGGCGCTGGAGTAGTAGGCGTGGGCCTGCTGCTCATACTGGGCGACGATGGGCTGCTTGATGCGGCTCTCTTCCTCGTCGCTGAACGGCTGGCCGGCACGGGCGGCCTGCTCGCGCTTGACCTGCACCAGCACGCCGGCAGCCTGCTCGGCGCCCATCACGCCGATGCGCGCGTTGGGCCACATCCACAGGAAGCGTGGGTCGTAGGCGCGGCCGCACATGCCGTAGTTACCGGCGCCGAAGCTGCCGCCGATGATCACGGTGAACTTCGGTACCTTGGCGCAGGCCACGGCGGTAACCAGCTTGGCACCGTGCTTGGCGATGCCGCCTTCCTCGTACTTCTTGCCGACCATGAAGCCGGTGATGTTCTGCAGGAACAGCAACGGAATACCGCGCTGGCAGGCCAGTTCGATGAAGTGCGCGCCTTTCTGCGCCGCTTCCGCAAACAGGATGCCGTTATTCGCCAGGATGGCCACCGGGTAACCGTGGATATGGGCGAAACCACAGACCAGGGTGGTGCCGAACAGCGCCTTGAATTCGTCCAGCTCGCTGCCGTCGACGATGCGCGCGATCACTTCACGTACATCGAAGGGCTGCTTGGCGTCGGCCGGGATCACCCCGTACAGCTCCTCGCTGTCATGCAGCGGGGCGATGGGCGTGCGGGCCTGCAGCTGGCCGAGCTTGCGCCAGTTGAGGTTGGCGATGCAGCGGCGGGCCAGGGCCAGGGCGTGTTCGTCGTTCTCGGCGTAGTGGTCGGCCACGCCGCTGGTCTTGCAGTGCACGTCGGCGCCGCCGAGTTCCTCGGCGGTCACCACCTCGCCGGTGGCGGCCTTCACCAGCGGCGGGCCGGCCAGGAAGATGGTGGCCTGGTTGCGCACCATGATGGTCTCGTCGCTCATCGCCGGCACATAGGCGCCGCCGGCGGTGCAGGAACCCATGACCACGGCGATCTGCGGGATGCCCTGGGCGCTCATGTTGGCCTGGTTGAAGAAGATCCGGCCGAAGTGCTCGCGGTCCGGGAACACCTCTTCTTGGCGCGGCAGGTTGGCACCGCCGGAGTCCACTAGGTAGATGCACGGCAGGCGGTTCTGCTGGGCGATGGTCTGGGCGCGCAGGTGCTTCTTCACGGTCAGGGGGTAGTAGCTGCCGCCTTTCACCGTGGCGTCGTTGGCGATGATCATGCACTCGACGCCTTCCACGCGGCCGATGCCGGCGACCACGCCGGCGGCCGGCACGTCTTCGCCGTACACCTCATGGGCGGCCAGCTGGCCGACTTCGAGGAAGGGCGAGCCGAGGTCCAACAGGCGGTTGATGCGTTCGCGCGGCAGCAGCTTGCCACGCGAGGTGTGGCGCTCCTGGGCCTTGGCGCCGCCACCTTCGTGGACGCGGGCGAGCAGGGCGCGCAGGTCGTTCACCTGGGTGAGCATGGCCGCCTGGTTGGCGGCGAACTCCGGCGAGCGGGTGTTGATCTGGGTGTGCAGGATGGCCATGGATGCCTCGTATGCTTTGATTCCCTCTCCCTCTGGGAGAGGGCTAGGGTGAGGGTGCTGGTCATGGCTCCCTCATCCGCCCTTCGGGCACCTTCTCCCAAAGGGAGAAGGATCATTTCGTCTCGTTGTACAACTCGCGGCCGATCAGCATGCGGCGGATTTCGCTGGTGCCGGCGCCGATCTCGTAGAGCTTGGCGTCGCGCAGCAGGCGGCCGGCCGGGTACTCGTTGGTGTAGCCGTTGCCGCCGAGCAACTGGATGGTGTCGAGAGCCATCCTGGTGGCCATCTCGGCGGTATAGAGGATCACCGCCGCGGCGTCCTTGCGCGATTCCTCGCCCCGGTCGCAGGCCTTGGCCACGGTGTACAGGTAGGACTTGGAAGCGTTCATGCCGGCGTACATGTCGGCCAGCTTGCCCTGTACAAGCTGGAACTCGCCGATCGACTGCTTGAACTGCTGGCGCTCGTGCACGTAGGGCAGCACCACGTCCATGCAGGCGCTCATGATCCCGGTCGGGCCGCCGGAGAGCACGGTGCGTTCGTAGTCCAGGCCGCTCATCAACACGGCCACGCCACGGCCTTCTCCGCCGAGGATGTTTTCTTCCGGCACTTCCACGTCCTCGAACACCAGCTCGCAGGTGTTCGAGCCGCGCATGCCCAGCTTGTCGAGCTTCTGGTGGCGGGAGAAACCCTTGAGGTCGCGTTCGACGATGAACGCGGTCATGCCGCGCGAGCCGGCGTTGATATCGGTCTTGGCGTAGATCACGTAGGTGTTGGCGTCCGGGCCGTTGGTGATCCACATCTTGTTGCCGTTGAGCACATAGCGGTCGCCGCGCTTCTCGGCGCGCAGCTTCATCGATACCACGTCGGAGCCGGCATTGGGCTCGCTCATGGCCAGGGCGCCGACGTGCTCGCCGGAGCACAGCTTGGGCAGGTACTTGAGCTTCTGCTCATGGGTGCCGTTCTTACGGATCTGGTTCAGGCACAGGTTGGAATGGGCGCCGTAGGACAGGCCGACCGAGGCGCTGGCGCGGCTGATCTCTTCCATCGCCACCACGTGGGCCAGGTAGCCCATGTTGGTGCCGCCGTATTCCTCTTCCACGGTCATGCCGAGCAAGCCCATGTCGCCGAACTTGCGCCACATGTCCATGGGGAATTCGTTGTCGCGGTCGATCTGCGCGGCGCGCGGTGCCAGCTCGGCCTGGGCGAACTGGTACACCGAGTCGCGCAGCATGTCGATGGTTTCGCCGAGACCGAAGTTGAGGGTCGGGTAGCTCATGGTGCACCTGCTCTTGTTGTCATGGGGTGCGCCGCGCGCACCGGGGCTGTTGGGTAGGGACTCAGCCTGGACGGCTCGCTGCCCTACGCGGTCGTCTCGGCCAGCGCCGCCAGGCAGCGTTCCTCGGCGGTGTCCAGCTCCAGCTGCATCTGTTCGATGTCCAGCAGCTGTTGCTCCAGCTGGGCGCGGCGGGCGGCGATCTTGCTCATGAAGGTCTCCAGCTGCCTGCGATTACCGCTGGCGGGGTCGTAGAGGTCGATCAGCTCCTTGCACTCGGCCAGGGAGAAGCCGATGCGCTTGCCGCGCAGGATCAGCTTGAGGGCCACCAGGTCCTTGGGCCGGTAGATGCGCTCCTGACCGCGGCGCTCGGGGGCGAGCATGCCTTGCTCCTCGTAGAAGCGGATGGCACGGGTGGTGACGTCCAGCTCGCGGGCCAGATCGGAGATCGAATAGGTGATGGACATGACCGGCTCTCGTTTACCTTTACGTTAACGTAAACTTGTGCCAGCCTGACTGTCAATCTCGGGCTCCGGCCCGATTCGACATTCATCGTTGGATGAGGAGTGGGCTGTGCGCATCGAAGATTCCGTGTTCCTGATCACCGGCGGCGGCTCCGGCCTCGGCCTAGCCACCGCCCGAGAACTGGCGGAGCAGGGCGCCAGGGTGCTGTTGCTGGACATCAATGCCGAGGCCGGCGCCAGGGCGGCCGCCGGACTGGGCGAGCGGGCGCGCTTCCTGCGCGCCGACATCAGCAGCGAGGCCGATGGTCGCGCCGCCGTGGACGAGGCGCTGCAGGCCTTCGGCGCCGTGCATGGGCTGGTCAACTGCGCCGGCATCGCGCCGGCCGAGAAGGTCATCGGCCGCAATGGCGCCCACGGCCTGGACAGCTTCCGCCGCACCATCGAGATCAACCTGATCGGCAGCTTCAACATGCTGCGCCTGGCCGCCGAAGCCATGGCCCGTAACGAGCCGAACGCGGGCGGCGAGCGCGGCGTGATCATCAACACCGCCTCGGTGGCGGCCTTCGACGGGCAGATGGGGCAGAGCGCCTATTCCGCCTCCAAGGGCGGCGTGGCCGCCATGACCCTGCCGGCGGCGCGCGACCTGGCGCGCTCGGGCATCCGCGTGATGTGCATCGCGCCCGGCATCTTCGAGACGCCGATGATGGCCGGCATGCCCCAGGAGGTGCAGGACTCCCTGGCCGCTAACGTGCCGTTCCCGCCGCGCCTGGGGCGTCCGGCCGAGTACGCCGCGCTGGTCCGCCATATCGTCGAGAACGCCATGCTCAACGGCGAGGTCATCCGCCTGGATGGCGCGCTGCGCATGGCTGCCAAGTGAGGTGAGCCGATGATTCCCGCCGAACAGGACATCCTGATCCGCGACATGGCCCGCCAGTTCGCCCAGGAGCGGCTGAAGCCCTTTGCCGCCGACTGGGACCGCGATCATCGCTTTCCCGCCGAGGCGCTGAAGGAAATGGCCGATCTCGGCTTCCTCGGCATGCTGGTACCGGAGGAGTGGGGTGGCGCGCAGACCGGCCACCTGGCCTACGCCATGGCCCTGGAGGAGATCGCCGCCGGCGACGGCGCCTGCTCGACCATCATGAGCGTGCACAACTCGGTGGGCTGCATGCCCATCCTCAAGTTCGGCAGCGAGGAGCAGAAGCAGCGCTTCCTGCAGCCGCTGGCCAGCGGCGCCATGCTTGGCGCCTTCGCCCTGACCGAGCCCCAGGCCGGCTCCGACGCGAGCGACCTGCGCACCCGCGCGCGTCGCGACGGCGACCACTATGTGCTGAACGGCGCCAAGCAGTTCATCACCTCCGGCAGCCACGCCGGGCTGGTGATCGTCTTCGCCGTGACCGACCCGGCAGCTGGCAAGAAGGGCATCAGTGCCTTCATCGTGCCGACCGACACGCCCGGCTACTCGGTGGTACGGGTCGAGGACAAGCTCGGCCAGCATGCCTCCGACACCTGCCAGATCCAGCTCGACGAAGTGCGCATCCCGACCAGCCTGCGCCTGGGAGAGGAGGGTGAGGGGTATCGCATCGCATTGAGCAACCTGGAGGGCGGGCGCATCGGCATCGCCGCGCAGTCGGTGGGCATGGCCCGCGCCGCGTTCGAGGCGGCGCGCGACTACGCGCATGAGCGCAAGACCTTCGGCAAGCCGATCATCGAGCACCAGGCGGTGGCCTTCCGCCTGGCCGACATGGCGACCCGCATCGCCGTGGCACGGCAGATGGTGCATCACGCCGCCGCCCTGCGCGAAGCCGGGCTGCCATGCCTGACCGAGGCCTCGATGGCCAAGCTGTTCGCCTCGGAAATGGCGGAGCAGGTCTGCTCAGCGGCGATCCAGACCCTAGGCGGCTACGGTTACCTCAAGGACTTCCCGGTGGAGCGCATCTACCGCGACGTGCGCGTGTGCCAGATCTACGAAGGCACCAGCGATGTGCAGCGGATGGTGATCGCGCGGAGCCTGTGAGTGCTCCCCTCTCCCTGTGGGAGAGGGGGCGGGGGTGAGGGTTTTTCCAGGCTATTCCGAGCCGTCTGTGATGCCCTCACTCTGCTCAGGAAGCATCGAATCAATCTCCGGTGCGCACGGCGCACCCTACGGCCACATCAGACCGGCTCCGGAGCCTTCTTCTCCTGGACGATGATCTGCTGTGCCAGCTCGATCAGCTGCTCGCGCATCCAGCGGTTGGCCGGGTCCTGGTCAGTGCTCTCGTGCCAGTAGAGGTGGGTCTCCAGTGCCGGCACATCGTTTACCGGCAGGTCGACGAAATGCAGGCCGTGGCGGCGGGCGAAGCGCTCCGGCACGGTCATCGCCATGTCGGTGTTGTGCAGTACGGTGGAGGCCATCAGGTAATGCTGCGAGCGCAGGGCGACCTTGCGCTGCAGGCCCATCTTGCCCAGTGACAGATCGATGTAGCCGAGGCCACTACGGCGGCTGGAAATCTGGATATGGGCCAGCGACAGGTATTCGTCGAGGCTGATCTTGTCCTTGGCCAGCGGATGGCGGGGGCGCATGGCGCAGACGTAGCGGTCCTCCATCAGCTTGACGTGGCGCACCTGCGGGTCGGTGTTGAGCGGAGCATCCACGGCGAAGTCCAGGCGGCCGGCGGCCAGTTCCTTGGTGGTCTCGCGGCGCTTGGACTGGAAGCTCTCGATCTGCACCGCCGGAGCCAGGCGGCGCAGGCGCTGGAACAGGGACGGCAGCAGGATCTGCTCGGACAGGTCGGTCATGCTGATGCGGTAGGTCTTGTTCGCCTGCTTGGCGTCGAAGGTGCGGCTCTCCTGCACCGACACACGCAGCAGCTGCAGGGCGTTGCGCACCGGGCCGATGATGTTCTGCGCCATGGGCGTGGGCACCATGCCCTGGGCGGTGCGCACGAACAGCGGGTCGTTGAAGGTCTCGCGCAGGCGGGCCAGGGCGTTGGACACGGCCGGCTGGGTAATGCCGACGATCTGCCCGGCGCGGGTCAGGTTGGCCTCGGTATAGATGGCATCGAAGACGATGAAGAGGTTGAGGTCTACCTTGTTCAAGTTCATGGCCTTCTCCGCGGGATCAAGCCTCATCACATATTGCTTATGAATGTTGATAAGGCAGGAAAATAGCTTAGATAAATCGTGGGTGCTGTTCTAGCATCATTCCCCATCGAAGCCAACCACCAAGGTGTCCCCATGGATTTCGCCTACTCCCCCAAGGTCCAGGAACTGCGTGAACGCGTCACCGCCTTCATGGAAGCCCACGTCTACCCGAACGAAGCGGTGTTCGAGCAGCAGGTCAACGAAGGCGATCGCTGGCAGCCGACCGCGATCATGGAAGAGCTGAAAGCCAAGGCGAAAGCCGAGGGCCTGTGGAACCTGTTCCTGCCGGAATCCGAGTACGGCGCCGGCCTGACCAACATGGAATACGCGCCGCTGGCCGAGATCATGGGCCGCTCGCTGATGGGCTCCGAGCCGTTCAACTGCTCCGCGCCGGACACCGGCAACATGGAGACCCTGGTGCGCTACGCCAGCGAGGCGCAGAAGAAGCAGTGGCTGGAGCCGCTGCTGTCCGGCGAGATCCGTTCCGCCTTCGCCATGACCGAGCCGGGCGTGGCCTCCTCGGACGCCACCAACATGCAGGCCAACGCCGTGCGCGACGGTGACGAGTGGGTCATCAATGGCCGCAAGTGGTGGACCTCCGGCGCCTGCGACCCGCGCTGCAAGATCATGATCTTCATGGGCCTGACCAACCCGGACGCGCCGCGCCACCAGCAGCACTCGATGATCCTGGTGCCGACCGATACCCCCGGCGTGAAGATACTTCGTCCGCTGCCGGTGTTCGGCTACGACGACGCCCCCCACGGCCACGCCGAAGTGCTGTTCGAGAACGTGCGCGTGCCCTACGAAAACGTGCTGCTCGGCGAGGGCCGGGGCTTCGAGATCGCCCAGGGTCGCCTCGGCCCGGGCCGTATCCACCACTGCATGCGCTCCATCGGCATGGCCGAGCGCGCGCTGGAACTGATGTGCAAGCGCTCCGTCAGCCGTACCGCCTTCGGCAAGCCGCTGGCGCGCCTGGGTGGCAACATCGACCACATCGCCAACTCGCGCATCGAGATCAACCAGGCCCGCCTGCTGACTCTCAACGCCGCCTACATGATGGACACCGTGGGCAACAAGGTGGCGCAGAGCGAGATCGCCCAGATCAAGGTGGTGGCGCCCAACGTCGCGCTGAACGTGATCGACCGCGCCATCCAGATCCACGGCGGCGCCGGCGTCTCCAACGACACGCCGCTGGCCTACTTCTACGCCATGCAGCGCACCCTGCGCCTGGCCGACGGCCCGGACGAAGTGCACCGCGCCGCCATCGGCAAGTTCGAGGTGGGCAAGTATGTGCCGCGCGAAGCGATGAAGGCCAGCCGCTGAGGCTGGTCCCGTAAACAGGAAAAGGCCCGCTAGCGCGGGCCTTTTCGTTTCCGCTCGATACACCCGGCGAGATGCGGCGGACATCCCAGAATCGGGATTCAAGATGAGACCTGTTCGGCGTTTACGGCACGGGCCTCCTTGTTGAGGCTGTCTGCTTCGGGTGAAATCCGCGCACTTGAAACGACCGTCGCTGGAGGGTGACGGTCAGCGTAGCTTGCAGGGAGGCGGGCAGATGAATCGAGTCCTCAATGTCACCACGGTATTCGGTGACGACGCGCTGCGCTTTTCGACCCTGAACGGCCACGAGGAAATCTCCCGGCTGTTCGACATGACGCTGGTCATGAAGAGCGAGCAGAAGGGCCTGGACCCCCAGGCCATCCTGGGCACCCCGGTGACGGTGGCGATCGAGCTGGCCGGCGGTGCGCGGCGCCACATCAATGGCCAGTGCGAGCAATTCGCCCTGGTCGGCAAGGAGGGCCGCCACTACCTCTACCAGGCCCGGCTCAAGCCCTGGCTGTGGTACGGCACGCGCCGCAGCGACTACCGCATCTTCCAGAACATGACCGCGCCGGACATGGTCAAGCAGGTGCTGGGCAACTACCCGTTCCCGACCCGCTTCATGCTCACCCGCAGCTACCGTGTGTGGGAGTACTGCGTGCAGTACCGCGAGAGCGACACCCAGTTCGTGATGCGCATGCTGGAGAACGAGGGCATCTGGTTCTGGTTCGAGCACAGCGCCGGTGAGCACGTGATGGTCATCACCGACGACATCGGGCTGTGCAACCCCTATCCCGGCTACGCCAGCATTCCCTACTTCGATCCGGACGTGACCTACCCGGACGAGGACCACATCGACACCTGGTCCTCCGGTGGTTCGGTCAAGCCGGGGCAGTACATGTCCCACGACTACAACTTCACCATGCCGCGTTCGGACCTGGCGGTGCGCCGCGACCAGTCGCCCGGGCATGCCCACGGCAGCTACGAGATCTTCGACTACCCCGGCGGCTACACCAACCTGGGCGAGGGCGAGGCCTACGCCCGGGTGCGGGTCGAGGAGCTGCAGAGCGCGCACCTGCGCGGCCAGGCGACTGGGCGGGCGCGGGGACTAGCGCCGGGCTACCTGTTCACCCTGGAGCGCCACCCCAGCGCGAGCCAGAACCGGGAATACCTGGTGGTGGCGGCGCACTACCAGTTCAGCGACAACGACTACGAGGCGGCGGGCGGCTCAAGCAGCCACGTGCTGCGCATCCGGGTCGAGACGCACCCGTCGGACCAGCCGTTCCGCGCCCAGCGGCTGACGCCTCGGCCGCAGACCATGGGCCCGGACACGGCGACGGTGACGGGGCCGAAGGGCCAGGAAATCTACACCGACGAATACGGCCGGGTGAAGGTGTCGTTCCCGTGGAACCGCTATTGCAGCAAGGACGAGAACAGCTCCTGCTGGATACGGGTATCGCACCCGTGGGCGGGGTCGAGCTTCGGTGGCATCCACCTGCCGCGGATCGGCCAGGAAGTGCTGGTCGACTACCTGAACGGCGACCCGGACCGACCGGTGATCACCAGCCGGCTGTACAACGCCTTCCAGATGCCGCCGTGGCAGTTGCCGGCCAATGCCACCCAGTCGGGCATCTTGACCCGGTCGAGCCTGGGCGGCGGCTACGAGAACGCTAACGCGCTGCGCTTCGAGGACCGCAAGGGCGAGGAGCAGCTGTGGATCCATGCCGAGAAGAACCAGGACATCGAAGTCGAGAACGACGAGACACACTGGGTAGGTAACGACCGCAGCAAGACCATCGACCGCGACGAGACCAGCCACATCAAGCGTGACCGTACGGAGACGGTGGACCGTGACGAGACGATCACGGTGCACGGCAACCGCAAGGAAGAAGTGGACGGCAACGAGACCATCGACATCCACCAGAACCGTACAGAGACGGTGGATGGCAACGAGAAGGTGACGATCCACAAGAACCGCACGAAGAAGGTGGACCTGAACGAGACGGACCGGATCGGCAAGAACTGGTCGATCAACGTGGGGATGAACAAGACCGAGACGATCAGCCTGGCGTACATGCAGAACGTGGGGCTGGGCAAGATGGTGAACATCGGCGCGGCCTACAACCTCAACGTCGGCATGATGATGGTCACCAACGTGGGCATGAGCCGTACCGACACCATCCTCAAGAACCACAGCGCATCGGTAGGGGATGTCTACACCCTGACCGCCGGTGGCAACAGCACCGTCGTCATGGACGAGAAGAGCATCCTGCTGCAGGTCGGCAAATCCAAGATCGTCCTGGAGGACAACGGCACCATCACGATCGAAGGGCTGAACATCGCGGTCAACGGAACGGAACTGGTCGACGTAGACGCCAAGAAGATCGACCTCAACTAAGGCAAGGACGCCATGACGATCATTGTCAGCCAGTCCTCGTTCCCGGCGCAGGGATTCGAGCATCGCTTCTATCACGGCAATCGCTATCACTGTCTCTCCACCAAGGTGACCCTGACCTGGGACGCCGACGGCAGGCTCACAGCGCTGGAGCGCCAACATCCGCTATGCCTGCACGACACCTGGCGCGACCAGCCCGAGCGCTCCAGCTTGCTCTACCCGAGCGACCTGATTCCGTTCAAGCCGAGCACGGACGTGCTGATCCTGGGCACCGTCCGCCCGCCGGAAGAGCGGCCCCTGCCGATGTGGTACGCCTCGCTGCAGATCGGCGAGCTGGAAAAGCGCCTGCGTTTCTTCGGTCCACGCCACTGGCAGTACGGCGCTCTGAGCGGCTGGACACTGAGCGAGCCGGAACCCACCGACGGCGTCGCGCTGCTCTACGAAAACGCCTTCGGCGGCTGCATCGGCGACAAGCCGCATTACGAGGACGGCGAATACTTCCCCGACAACCCCGTTGGCTGCGGCTTCATCGACGTTCGCCAGGCGGACAAGGCGCAACGCTACCGGGCCGCCCAGATCGAAGCCTGGGACTCACCGCTGCGGGAATTCGGCCGGCCGGTACGCCCGGGTGGCTTCGGGCCGTTGCCGGCCTACGTTCCGGAGCGCCTGCAGCATGCCGGCACCTACGACGAGAAGTGGCAGCAGGAAGTGGCGCCGAACATTCCCCACGACATGGACCTGCGCTACTGGAACACCGCGCCCGCCGACCAGCGCCCGGCCGGCTACCTCAAGGCCGGTGACCGC
Source organism: Pseudomonas sp. GD04015 (assembly GCF_029837675.1). Taxonomy (NCBI): domain Bacteria; kingdom Pseudomonadati; phylum Pseudomonadota; class Gammaproteobacteria; order Pseudomonadales; family Pseudomonadaceae; genus Pseudomonas; species Pseudomonas sp. GD04015. The sequence goes on from NZ_JAOEEE010000012.1 coordinate 112,219, forward strand.
ATCCGCCTCGCGGGCATCCGTCCCGGCGCGCCCCTGGAACTGACCATTCCGCCATACGATGCGGCGGCCGTGTGCAGCTACGAGGACGGCTCGCGGATTTCCCAGGCCATGTCGCTGGACACGGTGCTGCTCGACCTCGACACAAGCAGGATGACCCTGCGCTTCCACGCCATCGTGGCCCAGGATGAGCGGATAAAACGCATCAACCTCTACTGCGCCTCTACCACCCTGGTCGACAAGGGGGTGCGCCATGGGTGATCCGATCAAGGCCGAGCGCACCGCCAAGCACTTCGCCGCCGTCGTTTCCCCCGAACTGGCCGCGACGCCTTTCGGCAGCCGCATGGTGCCGAGCGTGCCCGCGGTCAGCTTCGCCATCGCCGAGCTGGTCGCCGAGCGCACCTACGGCAACAGTGCCAACCTGTTCCTCGAACGCTCCGTCGCCATCGATAGCGGCAAGTTCTTCAAACCGGTCGAATTCCTGCCCGACAACCCGGTGGAGGGTGGCTTCTCCACCAGCCACGGGCACATGGGCGTGATCAGCGGCCCCGCCATCAGCCCTTGTCCGGGGGCGATCAACTGCGGCGTGCTGCCGGGGCCTAACGTGGAGTGCTCGGCGGAGTTCGGAGGGCTGCTGGAGGCTCTGGCCGAGCGCATGGCCAACGAGTTCATGGCGGCACCGCTGAAATTCATCCCGACTTATATCGCGGCGCGTGAGCGAGCCGGGGCAGAACTGGCCAAGGAAAAGCTGGGTGGGTACGTAGAGTCGATAAAAAACGCCGGCATCGCCATTGCGGATGGTGCGAAAGGCGCCTGGGACTACGTGACATCCAACGACATCTCAACGATGGCGCGCGATGCGAAGGCCGGTATCAACGACGCCTATGAAGGCGCCGTCGAGATGACGACGGATGCCATCGAGGCCATCGCAGGATTGAGCGACCTCACCTTCGAGGACCTCAAGGCCATCCTCAAGGACTGGCTGCGCGAGTTGCTGGACGAGGCGGATTGTGCGGTGCGTGGTGCGCTGGCCGAAATGCTGGCGGATCCCACGCCCATGGCTGAGCAACTGGGAACGGCGGTAGGCGAGGCCAAGGTACATGCGGCCGAAACGGCGGTGATAGTGGTCGCCACGCGGGGAGCGGGTGGTGCTGCGAGCAAAGTGGGACAGGTCCTGGGTAAGACTGGTGACCGCATTGGTGATCTGTATGAGCGACTGAAAGACAGGGCCAGCAGGCGCCGGCAGGGTAATGCACCCAACAAGAACGAGAGCCCGGATAAGAAGAAAGAGGAGCCGCCGCCCGCCGCCGGAAAGCCAGACAAGGACGGCAAGGGTAAGGATGAAGGTGAAGAGGGCGGTGATGGAAATAACACGAAAGATGGGATAGCCGGAGAGGCCGACGGTAAGCCGGATGGTCCGTGTCCTGGGTGCAAGCCTCTGCAAATCGGCTCACCCGTCTATGTGCTGACGGGAGCCAAGGTACTCGATGGCCCAAACGATCTCGACTTCGTGCTTGAGGCCCCCCTGCCTCTGGTCTGGCAGCGCACCTATGTTTCCAGCAACGCGAATGCCGGCTGGCTGGGTCAGGGCTGGAGTCTGCCTATCGCGTTCCGCCTGGAGTTGCAGCAAGGGCGCATCGACTTCATCGACATGCAGGGGCGCCGCACCCGCTTCCCAATGCTGGCGGTGGGCGAACGCTTCTTCTCCAAGTACGAGCACACCACCCTGCAGCGCAATCAGCGCAACCAGTACGAATTGATCGGCCCGGATGGCCTGCGCCTGATCTTTGGCCTGGGGCCGCTCGATCAGGCCCGCCTGCGCGCAGTCGAGGAACAGGAGGCGCAGCGAGAGCTGCGCGAAGCCGAGGCTTGGCAACAGCTCCTGGCCAGCCGTGCCGCGCGAGGTGAGGAGCCGCTGCCCGAGCGCACGTCGGATGCACGTGGCAACCTGCCGCCGCAAGCCCAGACCCTCTACCTGCTGGGAATGATCGACCCCAACCACAATCACCTGCGCCTGCATTACAGCGACGACGGTCTGCCACGCCACCTCGACACCAGCAGCGGTCGGCGCGTCGGCTTTATCTTCGACCGTGCCCAGGCCCAGCCACGCCTGACCCATGTGGTGGAGCTGCTGGGCGAGCCCGACGGAAGAGGCCACTACCCGCGCGAGCAACAGCAGTGGCTGGTCGAGTACCGCTACAGCGCCGAAGGCGACCTGATCGAGGTCCGCGATGGTGATGGCCAGCTCGGCCGTACCTTCGCCTGGCGCAACCACATGATGGTTGAGCACACCGAGCCGGGCGGCTTGGTCGCTCGCTACCAGTGGGACCAGCTCGATCCCAAGGGGCGTGTATTGCGTAGCTCCACGGCTCAGGGGCAGTTCTGGATCTTCGACTACGATGAGATCGCTGGCTGCACCCGCGTCACTGATGCCAGCGGACGAGAAGAACGCTTCTTGTACGATAAGGACAAGAAGCTGATTGGTCTGGTCGATGCTATGGGTGGCGAAACCCGTTACGAGCGGGATGTCTATGGCAACCTGATTACTCTGACCGATCCAGCTGGCAGGGTCACCCGCCATCAGTACGACGCTCGCGGCAACCTGCTCAGTGTCACCCAGCCCGACGGTGCGCGTTACCAACTGCGCTGGCACGAACACTGGCGCAACCCGGTGGCCATCAGCGATCCCTTGGGGCGAACCACCCATTACCGCTACGACGAACGCGGCAATCTGATTGCCGTCACCGAGGCCAATGGTGCGACCACCGAGTACCGACTGGACGGGCGTGGCCTGCCCTCGACCATCATCGATGCGCGCGGTGGTCGCAAGTACCTGGAACATGATGCTCAGGGTCGCCTGCTGGCCTACACCGATTGCTCCGGCAACCGCACCCAGTACAGCTACGACGCCCAAGGCCGCCTGGCCAGTGTGACCGACGCCCTGGGCCACAACACCCAGTACGGCTATGCGCGCATCAACCGCCGCGACCGGCTGAACAGCATCCGCCACGCCGACGGTGCCATCGAGCGCTTCGCCTACGACCCGCTGGGCCGTCTTATTGCCCACCACGATCCGCTCGGGCGGGTGACGCGCTATCAGCTGGATACCGAAGGCCGGCCGCTGCAGCGCATCGACGCCCTCGGCCACAGCCTGCGCTACGAATATGACGTGCATGGTCGGCTGGTCCGTCTGCACAACGAGAACAATGCGATCTACCGCTTCGCCTGGGATGCACTGGACCGACTGGTGGCCGAGCAGGGTTTCGACGGGCGACGCATCGACTATCGCTACGATGCCACCGGGCAACTGCTGGAAAGTGTCGATGGCGTGCCGGCGGGCAGTGCTCATCTCGGTAGAGGTACAGGGGCGCTGCTGCGCACCCGCTACCAGCGGGACGCCATGGGCCGTCTGCTGGACAAGTTCAGCTACAAGCCGGGGACCGATGGCAAACCTCAGCTGGCTCACAGCCGCTACCACTACGATGCCGCCGGTCAACTGGTCCGTGCCCGCAATCGCCAGGCCCGGGTGGAGCTGTTCTACAACCAGGCCGGCCAACTGGCCCGCGAAGTGCTCTACAGCCGGGGCGGGCAACGCAGCGAGCTGAGCCATGCCTACGACCTGCTGGGCAACCGTGAAACCACCACGCTGCCCGATGGCCGCCAGCTCAACACCCTGATCTACGGCAGCGGTCACGTACACCAGATCAACCTCGACTTCGAGGTGATCTGCGACTTCGAGCGTGACGCCCTGCACCGCGAAACAGGCCGTACCCAGGGCGCCTTGTATACGCACTTCGAACTCGATCCGCTGGGCCGACTGCTACGCAGCCAGGCCAGCCTGCAGCGGCAGGCCGTCAATCCACAGGTTGGCCCAGGGCTCGATACAAGCGAGCCGAGTCAGGGCCAGCGTATTGCCCGCCGCTACCAGTACGACCTGGCCGGGCAACTGCTGGGCATCGACGACCGCCGCAACGGCTCGACTCGCTACGGCTATGACGCATTGGGACGCCTGCTCAGCGCCCAGGCACCCCAAGCCAGCGAAGTGTTCGCCTTCGACCCGGCCCACAACCTGATGCAGCCCGAGGAAGCCCAGCGGCAAGAGACACGACTCAAGCAGACCACTTGGAGCGAGGAAGAGTGGTCGGCCTATGTCAAAGCCAACCTGGACAATCCCGACTTCAATCCGCTGCTTACACCGGCAGAGGCCCAGGCCGACCCCAGTACCTGGGGCGAGAACAAACCCAACCGTCTGCGAGTGCGGGAAGAACACCGCTACGCCTACGACGCCTGGGGCAACTGCATCGAGAAGAAGTCCGGTTCACATACCGAACGACAGTTCCAGTGGGATGCCGAACACCAATTGAGTCGAGTTAGCGTTACCCGCCGACAGGGGCGTTTCACCCATACCGAGCACTGGGGCTACGACTACGATCCGTTCGGACGACGCATCGCCAAGTACCGACTCGATCCGCACAACGAAAAGCGCAGCCGTCCCTGGATGGACGACGAAACCACTCACTACGGCTGGGACGGCAATCTCCTGCTATTGGAGCGGAAGGAGAATAAGCAGCAACTCTATGTCTATGAACCGCAGAGCTTTGTGCCGCTGGCGATTGTGTGCAGTGAAAGCAAGCAGACAGACATTCAAGGATTACCACCGAAATACCAGGCCCTCAAGGAACAAGCTCCTGAGCAATGGGCGGACATGCTCGACAAACTGCCGCGCAAGATAGCGGCCACGATCCGGCAGTTGGAGCAACCAGCCAGTCCCGCTAAGAGTCCAGCGGAAATCTTCTACTACCACACGGATCATTTGGGCACGCCGAGGGAACTGACCGACAAGGATGGCCATATCGTCTGGTCGGCGACGTACAAGGCATGGGGTAACACGGCGAAGATCGAGCGGCCTGGACGGCTGATCACCGATATCCAAGGCAATGTCCAGATCCAATGCTGGGAGGAACAGGAAAACCTTGTAGAGCAGAACTTGAGATTCCAAGGGCAGTACTACGATCAGGAAACAGGGCTGCACTACAACCGGTTCAGGTACTACGATCCGGACTGTGGGCGGTTTATTAGTCAGGATCCGATTGGAATTGAGGGTGGAGAAAATGTTTATCAGTATGCACCCAATCCAACTATATGGACAGACCCAAGAGGACTAAAGCCTAGGCCAGGGGGAGGATATGCCACTCATTCTGGCGCTCATCCTCGGAAAGTAAATGGACGTATGCCAATTAATTGCGCTTGGGCTGGAAAGACAATGCCCTTAAGCGAGCTTAATCCAAGCATTCTTGAGAAATATCCTGGGCTTGTAAATAAATATCCTCATGGCGTTCCATTTAACATGTTTGGTTTTCCAGATTTTTCGCGGTACTCAAAGTATAATGTTCGAATTGAGCTGGGCTCTAGTCGCGATGTGGATTCTGCACGTGCAAATAAAGCGGCGGGCCTTCCGTCGACTCCTAGTGGGTATACATGGCATCACCATCAGGACTCTGGATATATGCAACTTATTCCCACAGATATTCACGATGCAGTCAAGCATTCAGGTGGTGTCGCAGCCTCTAAATGCGGATAACTATGGAGTACAACATGACGATCAAAATAAAGCCTCTTGGATGCAGCGAAGCACAATTAGACGCATGGCGAAAGAAAGGTTTTTCTTACGACAAAAGAACAGCCAGGCAAATGATCTTGGCGTTTAATAAATTCCCTGGAGCTACGCCGGAATCAATTGACGACTTTGAAAGATCTCTTGGCATTAAATTGCCGGATGATTATCGTGAATTCATTTATAAATATGATGGGGGTGTTCCAGATCCTGCTGTATTTGATATCAATAAAGAGCGTGATTCTTCTGTTGTTAAGGAATTGTTTGGTTTGGAGACGCCCTTAACTGTCTCATCTCTTAAATATAATTTAAGTCTGTACGAAAATAGAGTCCCATCTAAATTTATTCCTATAGGCTCCGATGTTTTTGGTAATAAGATTATCCTTGGTGTGGGTGGAGATAATTTCGGGGCAATATTTTTCTGGGATCATGAAAATGAGGCGTCAGATGAGGACGTTCAAACATATCATAGTAATATTTTTTTGATTTCAGAGAGCTTTGATGATTTTCTTGGTAAATTAAGACTTCCAAAAGAGTGATGTGTTTTCATTTTCATGACTGCAGGGGCGCGTTATTATCGGCTTGATCTAAGTTTGCGCTTTCTCTCATATGATCATGGATTTTGGATATTGACTTGGTGGCAGGCCTATCGCTTTCTAAAAAATTAGAATTCTAAATAAGCTCAGGCTCTTGATGTCTCTTGTCGAATAGTTTTTTGCCATTATAAAATTCGGGTTAATAATTTGCGCTGACACTTTTGATCAGACCTTGCATAGACGTATGTTAGCTACAGTGCAATAGTGTCAAGTGCTTCTTATGCTCAGCGCCGCATGTCAGCGAAGTTCGCCTTCGACCCGGCCCGAGGAAGCCCAGCGGCAAGAGACACGACTCAAGCAGACCACCTGGAGCGAGGAGGAGTGGTCGGCCTATGTACAGGCCAACCTGGACAACCCCGACTTCAACCCGCTGCTCACACCGGCAGAGGCCCAGTCTGACCCCAGCACCTGGGGCGATAACAAACCCAACATGCCTACGATGCCTGGGGCAACTGCATCGAGAAGAAGTCCGGTCCGCACACCGAGCGACAGTTCCAGTGGGATGCCGAACACCAACTGAGTCGAGTTAGCGTTACCCGCCGACAAGGGCGCTTCACCCATACCGAGCACTGGGGCTATGACTACGACCCATTCGGACGACGTATCGCGAAGTATCGGCTCGATCCACACAACGAAAAACGGAGTCGCCCTTGGTTGGATGACGAGACGACTCACTACGGCTGGGACGGTAACCGCCTGCTGCTGGAGCGACAGGGCGACAGGGCGACAGGCAGCAGCTCTATATCTACGAGCCGCGCAGCTTCGTGCCGCTGGCGATGGTGCGCAGCGAAGGATCGCAGACAGAAACGCAAGGATTACCATCGGAATATCAGGTCCTCAAGGAACAGTATCCCGAGCAGTGGGGCGCGACACTCGACAACCTGCCGCGCAAGATAGCGGCTGCGATCCGGCAGCTGGAGCAACCTGCCAGTCCCGATAAGAGCCCGGTATACCGATCACCTGGGCACGCCGAGGGAGCTGACCGACAAGGATGGCCGCATCGTCTGGTCGGCGACGTACAAGGCATGGGGCAATACAGCAAAGATCGAGCGACCTGGACGATTGATCACTGCCCTCCAAGGCAACCTCCAGATTCAACGCTGGGAAGAGCAGGGTGAACCCATCGAGCAGAACCTGAGGTTTCAGGGTCAGTATTACGATCAAGAAACAGGGCTGCACTACAACCGGTTCAGGTACTACGATCCAGACTGCGGGCGGTTTGTGAGCCAGGACCCAATCGGGTTAAGGGGAGGGATTAACAATTATCAGTATGCGCCCAACCCGCTCGGATGGGTCGATCCATTCGGTTTAAAGAAAAGCAAAGGAAGCAAAAGACTGAGAGATGCTTTAGGGGCATTAAGTGGTGATTGCCACCAAGCGCATCACTTGATCCCTGAGGAGGTCATGGACGATAAGGCTTTTGCCAAGTTGTTCCAGCGACTTAGTGAGTTAGGTTTTGATCGCGATGGCGCGGGTAACGGCATCATGTTGCCTGGCAACGAGGAACTAGCAAGAGCCACCGGATTGCCAGGGCATTGGAGTAATCACAAAGACTATACGAAATTCATTAAAGAAAAAGTTATAGCTTTAAATAGTGAGTGGAAAGAAGGTATGGATGATATGCAGTTGATTTTGGAAATCAAAGAGATTCAGATGTCTGCCAAAAGTGATATTGAAGGTGGTAAATTTGAGATTAGCCCGAATTGCAGGTTGATGTAATATGAGATGGTATATTGTAGATTACGATATTTCCGGAAAAAAAGGATGTCCTCCTTATCTGAAGGGGGAGCTGAATCATGACTGGGAGTGGGATGATTATGATCCTGATCCATTTAAATTTGAAATCAGCGACGATTATGTATTTAAAGCTCGACATAGTTTCTTGAATTTTGACTTTTGGGACAGCGGCCCTTTAGTGTCAGAGAGATTTGTGAAGATTTGTGAGCAGTTTGGAGTTGCATTCAGACTAGTGCCTGTGCGTATGATCCAGTCAGGAGGGGAGGAAACTGAGAAGAAATATTATTATATTCTCTTGGTTGGTCAATATGGTGCTCTGCATTATAAGGAGTCCAAGTTGAAATTTTATACAGACCTACGAACTGGAGAGGTGTTGTATAGAAAGCATTGCCCTACTATTCCTCGGGTTATCTCGGTGTATAGGGCAGTGATTGATAATGAAAGGATCTTGGGTAAGCATATTTTTAAGTGCGTGGACTTTTCTGGCAAGCTCGTATGTAGTGAGAAATTTAAGATAGAGTGTGAGAAAAATAGTTTGCTAGGCGTTAAATTTATTGAGATAGATGAGGGTTTTCAGTATTTGGGAGTGGGAGGATGAAATTTACTGGGAGGTGAGCGGAGTTTTGTCAACTTCAATATTGTGGGGGCAATACTTGGGGTTGGAATAGTATAGCTTGATGGTGCTTTAGGCCTCGTTCGTCTATCGCTCGAACAGTTGAAGGTTCAGAGCCGTGATTAAAAGGCATTCAGTTTTTTATCAAGGTTCATATCAAAAAGTAACTCCAGCTAATTCCAATCTGCAGATTGATGTGCTTATGAAGTGGTACGTTGTTGGCTATGACTCTCACCGTGGAAAAGGATGCCCGGCATATCTCAAGGGGGATCTAAATCATAGTTGGGAGTGGAATAAATATGATCCGGATCCGTACAAATATAGCATTAGCAATGACTATGTTTTTCAATCGAAACATGGTTTTCTAGATTTTGATTTTTGGGATGGAGGGCCATTAGTTTCAGAAAAATTTGTAGAGATTTGTAAGAGGTTCGGTGTTGAGTTTCGATTGGTGCCTGTGCGTATGATCCAGTCAGGAGGAGAGGAAGCGAAGAAGAAGTATTTTTATATGTTGTTTTCTGGGCGGTATGAGATTCTTGATTATGAAGTATCAGATTTAAAATTTGATACGGACTTAAGGACGGGAGCGGTTCGTTATCATAAATACTCTCCCTGTACGCCTTTTGTTTATTCCGTTTATAAGGCGGTAATTGATGAGAGCAAGATCTCTGGAAGGCATATTTTCAAATGCTTGGACTTTTCGCGAGATACTGTTTGCAGTGAGGTCTTTAAAGCTGAGTGCGAGAGTAGTCAGCTAAACGGCATCAGGTTTATTGAGATAAATGATTGCTACCGAGAAATTGGTAATGGAGACACTGACCGTCCGGAGTTGGAGACCACGGTTTAAATGATTGATTGGGCGTTTGTTATTTGGCCATGGCTCTTGCTGGATAATCATGGGATACTATAGGATTTTGATAATTATGCTTCAGGCCTGAAGTGTAGTGCGGAATAAGGTTCAAGGTCTTGTGTGATAAGCTGGGTTGCTCGGTTATTTTTTGCTTCGGTTGCATCTGTTAATTTGAGGGTCGTATACCGGGTAGCAACTTTGGTGGGGTGAGGGGCTGGGGCGGGCTATCCCCCTTAAATATTGAAACTCCTGTTACGAATGTTTGAGGTGGGTCTTTCTACATTTTAGCTATGATGCTCGTGGCGAAAATTTCCGCTCTCAGATGGCGAGAATACTCACTACAGATAGAGCCTTAACCTCTTGTGGCTACTCTAGAATTGCTTGCAATTTTTTACTTGGTAGCTGTATCTGATTTTTTCATTGGGCGTTGCGGCAGATACTCTGTGGTGCGCAGACAGAAGCGCAAGCACTGCCAACGAAATATCGACACTCAAGCGAGTAATGGGGGGAATACTCGATAAACTCCAGCGCAAGATAGTTGCTAATATCCGGCAGCTGGAGCAACCTGCGACTTCAGACAAGAGCCCGGCAGAAATACTCTACTACCACACCGATCATCTATAAAGCTCTGAGAGTGGCGGGCTGAGGCTTGCTGCAGCAAAGTGCGCTGCTATGAAGGTGCGCGGCTATCTTGAGGAAATTGGAGCAGGTGCTGCCTCTGAAGCGGAAATACCGTCAAGGAGAAAAGTAAATAGATAAGGCGGAGGTTTGGAACAGGCTCTTTGAGTTTGTGTCGTGCATCTCTTCAGAGAATATCGAGCGCCTTGAAAAAGAGTTTGGAGTAAGTCAGGCGGTTTTTTCGGAAATTCAAGAGTGTTTGGAGGATTTTTTAGGTGCTGTTTTCTCTGTTTCAATAGCGCCTTTAAACAAAGCATTTGAGTCCAGCAATAACTCAAGAGGAAATATCGATATATATGAGATGAATGACGAGGGCAGAGTGGGGGTTGAGTGTATTTTGTGGGTGGATGGTGTTCCAACAGAGGCTGTCTTGCATGTCGAGATGGAAGAAAAAAATTATGTCTATAATATTTCTTATAAATATATAGGCTCTTGACTTCTCTCGGTGGCAACCTGAATTAAGAATGACAGTTGATTAAAGAGATCAACGCTATTCACCGTTTCCACTTCGACTGGTGGTCGAGCGCGATGTTGACGGGGCTCTGAGGCGACCATCGCCGGGAGCCTGTTGGAAAGCGGCGATGGCATGCAGACAGAGCAAGGATTGCCTCTGGAATATTAGACTCTCAAGGAGCAGTATCCCGAGCAGCTGGGCGCAACGCTCGACAAACTGCCATGCAAGATAGCGGCCACGATTCGGCAGCCGGAGCAGTCGGCGAATGCCGGTAAGAGCCCAGCGGAAATCCTCTACTACCACACCGATCACTTGGGTACGTCGGGAAAATTGACCGACGAACACGGTCTATTGCCTGGGGGCGTGGGGTAACACGGCGAAGTACGAGGTGGGGGTAATAATTACCAATATGCACTTAATTCGGTGGGGGATTGACCCTTGGGGGCTTTGCTTATGTCCAATTCATCACATATGCACAAATAAAAATGCTGTTTCCGAGGTGCGTGGAGGACCATGCCCCTCGCTTCAAGGAGATATTTGATAAGGCTGGCCACGATTTAGATGATGATATAAATAATATTGGTGTAGTGGGGCATAAAGGCCCACATCCAGAGGAATATCATCTTGCAGTCTATAGACGTCTTGTTGAAGCTGTGAGAGGCAAAGAAGGTGAGGGCTATAAAAAGGCATTTAAGGATGAAATGGAGCGCTTAAGAGAGGATGTTATTGATCCCGAGCATAGACTTAACAAACTGCTCTGTAAAAGGTGAAGTGTGAATTATTTTGAAGCTAGACAGGACATGTCGATTAGGGATCAATGGTATTTGTCTGCGCCTTATGACTCTTTGGGCAAGGAGGTGCCAGGATGGACTTTTAGCTCGGGAAAGAAGGTTGGTGAGATTGGCGGTCTGTCTACTAATGTATATCAGAGCGGAACGGAGCTATTGATTAGCTTTGGAAGTATGGGGATGCTATATGTGGAATCGAGCATGTGCGAGGTTTTTAGTGATATTGCAAGGGAGTGGATTCAGTTTTTTGATGTAAATGTCATAAATGCCAAAAATAAATATAAAATTGTCAACCCGTGCGTTTCCCTTGATGCTATACATAGCAGCTCGGATATAGAGTTTTTTTCAGAAAAAGATATAAGTAAAGACCCCTCACTGGGAGGGCGATATAAGTATTTATGGAATATAATTCTTGACTCTAGTGTTATTTTTGATGATTGCCATATATTTAGGCCAAGCAAATTTCTTGGATGTGTAATCGTGAGTGAAAAATTGAAAAATGGAATTGAGGTCTTTTCTCGTGCGAATGGAGTAGAGTTCTTTCCGGTTTCTGTCGTCTAACTTATGCTTCGTATTTTATAAGCACCGGTAGAGCTCAGCAAGCCAAGCCTATAGAGCAGAATTTTAGACTCCAAGAGGCTACTGTTACTCTATGAAAGCTGCTGCTTGGGAGTGAAGTAACCCAGTGGAATTTTATGGGAGAAATAAGATGAAGCGCAGTGACAGTGAAATTCTTAGCGAGTTTGGTGAGATGTTTTCGAAAGAGATTCGTGACTCAACTCTGGTTAGGTATGAGAAAATAAAAAAAGGAGAGCTAGGCTCAGTATCCGCAAAAACGCTCCACACCAAATTAGAGCTTTTAGATAAAAAATCCATGTCAATTGTTGATGAGCTTGTTCTGGATGTTGTTGATGCAGCATTGTTCAGGTTTTTAAGGCTTGTGGAGCAAGAAGAAATAATTATTTCTTATAATGATTATAAGAATGTCGCCGATTTGAGCGATGGCATATCAGGGGAGCTTTTTGGAAATGATGGCTGGATAGCGTTGTATAGTGACTTTCCTCCGTCGGAGCGATAGTCGGATTAGTGTTGAAATGATTTTTATAGACATATGTTGAGCTATTAGGTTTCTCTTGCGAGTCAGGTATTCACTTGGCATCGACTCGGCCTGATAACATTCAATATCAGGCCGAACCAATTGTCGGATGCATACTAGAATCTTCTTAAACCCTTGTTGTTGTCAGTAATGAGAGGATTCATATGGAAGCTGCAGATACAGTAGGCGAATTCCTTGGTCAGATGCTTGCGTGGGAGAAAGAGCGCCTGGGTATTCTTAAATCTGATTCTTATAAAAGTGGCGACGTAAGCTTTCGTGGAGACCAAGATAGTAAGTCTCGCAGAAAGTTGATTTCAATAATTGAAAGTTATTTTACATCTCAAGCTGTTACCACTTTGGGAGCGGCCAAGGCTGAAACTATGGGGGTGGGCAGGCCTCCAATTTACGATCAGTCGGTTGTAGAGGCTTGTGAAGCCGGAGACTGTTTTTTTATTGTATGCGGCTCGAATAATGGAGGATTATTAGGGCAATTTATTAGATATACGCTGAGAAAAGTAAGTGATAATTGGAGAATTGATCGAGTTCATTCTAGTAGAGATAGAGTGGACTGGATAGAGAATAACTCTATATAGCCTTTAAGGCTCTGGAGAGCTTGGGCCTAAGATTATTGTAAATATTTCTGATTGGTCAGTCTGCACTGTGAGAAATAAGTTTCTTTACCGTTTGGCATGGAAGTGGATAGCGCTGACTGCTCTCCTTAAGTGAGATTTTGATGATTTATACGAATGATTGATGAAAATTTAATCAATTTTCTTCGCTCAAGAAATTGGTGGTATGACGAAGAGAGCATTTCATATAGGCAAGCTTTAAAAAGGCTCGGACTGAATCTAGAAAGCGATTTTTCTTTCTTTTTTCTTCATGCTGAAGATGGGCCGGATTTCTCTTGGAAATCTGATACTTTTTATCAGCTTTGCTGGCATATTTTGAATACAGATTATCTCCAGCTGCACTCTAATTTAAAGAATGCCTTCGGCCTCCCAGATGGGCTTATCCAGTTTTCATCGTCAGAAGGTGGTGGTGCATATTTTTATGATCCTAAATCTGGCTCAGTTCTTTTGGCTCAATTAGGGGTAAGTCAGTCAGCCTCTAAGCCAGGCAATGTGTCAAGAGAGTGGAATGGTTTCAATGAGTTTGCTGTCGACTTTTTTGAGATCGGCTAAATTTATAATGTGGTCGTAATTTCTTTACTTCGTTCGCTCATCAGTCTTTAAATAGCATTGTGCGCTTTTCTTAGAAGTAAAGATGGGCAAAGCATTAAGGCATTTTGATATAGATGGTACTCAGAGCGCCTTGTACATTCGCTTCATGCTCGATTGCACTGGACCATATCTCAAGCTTTCAGGCTGGGAAGTGTTCACCTTCACCTGATGCAGCCCGCAAGGGACAAGGCTCAAGCAGACCACTTGGAGCGAGGAGGAATGGTCGGCCTACGTGCAGGCCAACCTCGACATCAACCCGCTGCTCACTCCCGCCGAAGCCAGAGCGATTGCCAGTCTCACCCTCCGATCGCTTCAACCCCATGATCAAGCCGACCGGCAGCCACAGGATGACCCAGTAGGGACTGGGGCGATGGAACACGGCGTAGACATCCGAGATCATGGCCACCATTGCGAAAACCAGCAGGGATAGTGCAATTCTTGCACTCGCGTCCTGGCGCATTCGCCAGGCTTTTATCAGCAAGGCGGCGAGCAACAGCAGAAACAAGGCGATGCCCGCGAGGCCGTATTCGTACCAGAGCTGGAGATAGAGACTGTGTGCATGCAGCACCTTGTCTCCCCAGGGGTAGCGATAGACCAGGTCTTGCCCGGGGCCTTCGCCGAGCAGCCAGAACTCGGGTAGCCGCTCCAGCCAGTTGAGCCAGATCAGGTCGCGGCGGCTGGTGCCGATGCGCCATTCGTTCTGTATCTGCGGCCAGAAATAGATGGCCATGACCACCAGGGCGAGTGCACCGATGACCAGCAACTGCCGGGCGCGAGACTTTGGCGACAGCAGGAGCAGCGTCAGGCCACCTGCCGCGAGCGAGAACCAGGCGCCACGGGAGAAGGTCAGCAGCAGGTACATCAGCAGGCCGGCAAGGCCTGCCAGGGCGAGCGTCAGGGGGATTCCCCGAAGTTCTTTTTCCACCACCAAGTGCAGCAGAAAGAGCGAGAAGAAACCGTAGTAGAGGCCCGCGATGATCGGGTGGTCCAGGTCGGCGAGGCCATTCCAGCCCAGTTCGAACAGGCGCCCGCCGCTCCTGATGGCGTCATAGCTCAAGGGCTTGTCGAGGATGACGAATTGGTAGATTAGCGTCAGCCAGGCGAAGCCGGCGGCTACCGTCGCCGTGATCAGCAGTACCTTGTCGATTCGTTTGAGTTGGGCCAGGCGCGCTACGGCGAAGGTATAGAGCAGGAGGAACAGTGCGATCTTCAGCCAGTAGCCGGGCGAGTGTGCGGCATCCGTGCGCAAGACTCCGCTGACAGCTACGAAACCTAGTAGCGCCAGTAGTGCGAGTGAGCAGGGTTGACGCCACAAGGGCAGGGCCAACCGCTCGGCGAGCAGCACGAGCAGGGCCGGCGCGAAGAGCAGCCAATGCGTCTGCGTGGCATAGCGGCTGCCATCGTTGTTCAGGAGCAGGCCACTGATCTGCGCGACCAGTCCCACCATGAGCAGCACGAAACCTGCCTGGGAGAGCCTTGGGTGATCGAGTGTCATGGGCAGACCGTGGTCAAATTCGGATGACGAAGGGGGATCGTCGCACCAGGTGACTGGTGGTGCCGAGCCCTGCACTGTTCGCTACGCACCGCCGCGTGATCCGGCCAAGCGGGTGAGGGAGAGCTTGAGCTTTTTACGCACTAGCAGGAACAGATAGGTGCCGTTGGTTCTCACGTAGCGCCACAGCAGGCGGCGCGGCTCAAGAAGCAGCCTGAACAGCCATTCCATCCCTATCACCTGTATCCATCGCGGTGCGCGCGGCAGCTTGCCGGAGAGCACATCGAAAGAGCCGCCGACGCCCATGCCGATCTTCACGCCGAGGGTCGGCCAGTGCTTCTGCAGCAACACTTCCTTCTTGGGCGAACTCATGCCGACGAACAGGATATCCGCACCGCTGGCACGAATCGCTTCGGCCACGCCGGCCTCTTCCTCTGCCGTGAAATAGCCGTCACGTGTGCCCACGATGCGCAGCGCCGGGTAGCTGTCGAGCAGGCGACGAGCCGTCAGCTCCACCACGTCTTGGCGTGCGCCGAGCAGGTAGACCGAGGCGCCTGTATCCGCCGCCAGGGCGCACAGGTCGCCCAGCAGGTCGATGCCCGCGCGGCGCGGCGGAGCTGGAATGTCCAGAAGCCGGAGCCCCAGCGAGATGCCGGCGCCATCGACATGGACCCGTTCCGCCTCTTCCAGCGCGGTCATCAGCAGGTTATCCCGGCGCGCATCGACCAGCTTGGCGACGTTCAGGCCTTCCAGTCGCAGCCGGTATTCGCCGGCCAGCGCGCGTTTCGCGTCGTCGAGCAGGTTCTGCACGGGCATCAGGTCGAGGGGACATCCGAAGAAGGTGATACGGGTGTGGCCTGGCTCCGTACTCATAGTGGCTCCCTGGATGCTGGGTGAGGTGCTCTGGAAAGGCTGCGTAGCGCTCCGCCACATAGCAGCCAGAAGGCTCCGCTGCCGGAGACCGTCAATATGTGTTCGGAGCTGATGAAGGTAGTGGCCAGGCCGAACGAAAGCCAGAAAGCCGCCAGGGCGATGGGGTCGCCATGCATGCGGTAGCCGCGCCACAGCGCCAGGGCGAGGTTGGCGTAGAACCACAGGAACAGCAGGGCGGCCGGCAGGCCCAGCTGGAAGGTGATGCTGAAGATGGCCCCTTCGCCGCCGCCGATGGCGGGGCGGCTTTCCTGGGCGACCACCGCGCCCTGTGCCCCCAGGCCGGCGCCTACGACCAGCACGTTCGACAGGTCCGCGAGGTTTTTCTGCAGGGCTTCCCAGTGGCCGATCGTAGAACCATCGAGGAAGTTGATGCTGGTATGCACGATGCCGTACGACGCGACGCCAATCGCCACCAGGGCGGAGGCCGTAATGACCAGACGCGAGAGCCCGCTGCGGAACAGCGACGTGCCGGTGGTCAGGTAGCCGATCAGGGCCAGGCTCGCCGCCAGCATCGCGCCCCGGGTGCCCGACATCCAGATGCCCAGAAACATCAGCGCCGCCAGACCGAGACCAAGCCAGCGGGCGCGGCGATCCAACCAGGCGAGGGTGGCAAGGGACGCCATGGCCAGGAACATGCCCTGTGCCAGCGGCGAGGCCAGAAGGCCCGCGGCGCGGCGCCCCAATTCCGTGCCGCCATAGAAGTTCCAGGGCAGTCCATTCGCCGGATTGCCGCCCAGCAGCATGCCTTTGACGTTCAGCATGTAGCTCGGGTAGTCGATCGTCTCGATCCAGAAGGAGGTGTTTCTCTGCTCCCAGGCACCGAATGCGATGCTGGCGATGGCCAGGGTCGCCAGCAGCGCAGCGCATCCGCGTAGCTGGTCCGGTCGCCGGATGCAGTAGTAGCCCACCAGAAAGAGCAGCATCGGGATCAGCAACGTGCCAAGCGAGCCGATGCGAATGCCAAGAGAAGCGTCGCCGTGGCTGAACAGCAAGTAGAGCAGGGCGATGCCGCCATAGGCGACCATGGGCAGGAGAAGCGTCTTCGGCAGGCGCACCGTGAGCAGGCAGAGCCCCGCGACAAGGATTACCAGCAGGTCGCGCGCCGGGCGCAGCATGCCCGCCTCGGGCCAGTCGCCACCACCGTACAGCCAGGCGGCGACGAGATCGCCCAGGTGAATCCACAGCACGATGACCGCGAGCACCAGGAATCTCATCGAGGCGATTCCCGGAGGCGTTCACGATGCTGTCGCCAGCGCTGCAGTTCGCCCACCAGGCCAGGGCCCAGCAACACAAGGGCCACGCGCTTGGCCTTGGTCTTGAGCCGGTTCTTCCAGCTCCATCCGACCCGCTCTATCCAGCGGTCGATGGCGCTCACGTCCTCGGCGGCGGCCGGCGCCACGGGCGAACGGGCCAGGTGCTCCGGGCGCCTCGCTTCGAGCCATAGCGTGCCCACCAGGGAGGCCAGCGGATGCGAGCCGCAGTGGATCACCTCCAGGCCGGCCGCCTCGGCCAGGCGGCGCAGGTTGTCCGCCGAGAAGTAACTCAGGTGGGCCGGATGGACGAACAGGCGCGTCCGCCAGTCGTCCATGAGGTCAGGTACCTCGATCCACAGCTGGCCGCCCGCCCGCAAGGCGCTGGCCGCCTGTTCCAGAAAGCCGAGTGGGTCTATCAGATGCTCCAGCACATGGAAGGCGACTATCGCGTCCAGGCTGCCGGAGGGAAGGTCCGGCAGGGCGTCGATGAAAGCCACGTCGGCCTGATTCAGCAAGGCTTCCCGGTGGGATATATCCGGCTCGCTGGCACTCAGGCGCAGGTCCTGGCGCAGCGTTGCGGCCTGGCCGAGAAACGCGCCGAAGCCGGACCCCATTTCGAACAGACGGCCGTCACGGGGCAGCTTCGGTGCGATCAGGGACAGGCGCTGGCGTGCAACCTCGGCGTCGCCACGCCAGGCGAAGAAACGGGAGACACTGCGCCAGGGAACTTCGGCCGGGAACAGGCGCCGATAGGGGCCGGCGTAGAACCTCGAGAGCCCGGCCTGGGTGAAACCGGGGGCCAGGTAGACTGCGGCACAATATCCGCAGCGGCGCAGCTGCTGGCCCGACTCCGCGTAGACCTCCGGCCAGAAGTGTCGCTGTGCCTCGGTGGAGCCGCAGAGGCGGCACTGGCCCAGATCGGGTGCCAGCCCCCAGTCGTCGATCCGCTCAGGCATAGACGCTCCGATACCAGAGGGCCACAGACAGCGCCAGCCACAGGGTGCTGTGCTGGTTGCCTGTTGCGAGGCCTGCCCGCAGTCCTTCCACGTCGATGTAGTCCGCCAATCCGGACGGCAGATCGTCCAGGAGTTCGCGCCACGGCAAGCGCGCCACGAGGAACTGTTCCGCGTGGCCGAAGCCGGTGTTCTTGGGCGTCTCGATCAGGGATTGCGGCAACACGCCCGCGAACGCATCCCTGAGCAGCGCCTTGGAGCGTCCTTCTCCGACCCGCTTCAGGGCGGGGGTGGCGAAAGCACGTTCCACCAGCCGGTGGTCCATGAACGGGCTGCGCAGCTCGATGCCGGCGCTCATGCTGTTGCGGTCGGCCATACGCAGGGCCATGGGCAGCAGGTTGTCCAGCTCATCCTGGCGCAGCCGGTCTTCGAGGTCGCCCTGCATGCTGTCCTGCAGTGCTTCCAGCCGATGCCGTTGCGCCGCCCAGAGATCGTCGTTGATCAGTCCGACGCTGGGCCGGCGGCTCCGTAGCAAGGCCCCCACCAGTGGTAACGGCAGGTCCCAGACCAGGCGATTGAGCAGCAGGCCGGGCGAGAAGGTGCGGTATTTCAGCAGGCGCGCCACCTGCCTCCAGTCACCGGCCATGAAGGCGTCCCGGGTGGCCAGGGTGTGATAGCGGGCGATGTATCCCCCGAATAGCTCGTCCGCACCCTCGCCGGAAAGCACCACCTTGTAGCCCTGGCCGCTGATAGCGCGGTAGGTGCGGAAGCTGGCGAGCGCGGAGGGGGTGCTGAAGGGCTCGCCCTGGACGCTCACCAGGCTCATCAGCTCGTCGGCCGAAGGGATCGGGTGGAAGCGCAGAACGTGGTGCAGGTCGGTGTGACCGCCGCCGTGCATCAGCATGGTGGCGCGGGACGACTCGTCGAACTCGGCCTGTTCGCCGTCGCTGTAGCCATAGGTGAACGCCCCCGATAGCCGTTGCCGCGGGGCCTGCGAGGCATTCAGGGCGACGCGGGTGATGATGGAACTGTCGAGGCCGCCCGAAAGCAGGCTGGCCACGGGCACGTCCGCCTGCAGGCGCAGGCTCACGGCGCTCTCGACCAGGGCGCGGACCTCTTCCGGCGAGAGCGGCGGCGCACTGCCGGGTTCCGGCCAGTGATGGTAGGGCGCCGCGCTGAACCGTCCGCTCCTGCTCATGCGGCAGACCTGGCCCGGGGGAACGGCCCGAACGCCTTCGAAGAAGGTGGCGGTGCCCTGTTCGGAGAAGCTGGTGATGAGGAAGTCGAAGATCTTCTCCGCATTGGGCGCCGGATAGCCGCCGCGCATCAGGGCGATGGCGCCAATCTCGCTGGCCAGGGTGGCCTGCTTGCCGTCATGGTGCAGGTAGAGCGGCTTCACGCCGAGGCGGTCGCGGCAGTACACCAGATCTCCGCTGGGGGCGTCCCACAGCACCACCGCCCACATGCCGTTGCAGCGCGGAAAGACGCCTTCCCCCCAGATGCGCCAGCCCTGCAGCAGCACTTCCGTGTCGCCGTCGGTCACGAAGACGCAGCCGAGTGCGCGAAGCTCCTCGCGCAGCTCGACGAAGTTGTAGATCGCGCCGTTGAACACCAGGACGCTGCCGCTGATCGGGCAGCGCATCGGCTGTTCGGCCGCGCTGCTGGTGTCGAGAATGGCCAGCCGGCGATGGCCGAGCAGCGTCGCCGGCGCCTGGTCGACCATCAGCAGACCTTCGGCGTCTGGGCCGCGCCGGGCCAGGCTGGCCAGCGCCTGGCGGGTTCGTTGCTCGAGGCCGTCGCAGGCACCGAGTGCGCGTACAGCGATCAGTCCGCACATGGCAGCAGCTCGAAGGTGTTCATCGAAGGGGGGCCTCAACATAACAGGAAGATCGCCGCCACAGGGCGGCGAGGGTCGGCAGCAACAGCACGAGCCCTATCACCATGCTCCAGTGCCATATGCCGAGGGCGCAGGCCAGCACGGACAGCGACAGTGCGGCCATGCCCCAGGGGCTCGGGCGCAGTTTCAGCAGCACGAGCAGGCCCGCCAGGACGGCCAGCAGGCCGAGCACACGGGCCCACAACAGGTAGTCCGCATCGCTGATCCAGGCCGCGCCTGCCTGCAGCAATGCACTGAGCGCCAACCCCACGCCCAGCAGCCTGGAGAGCGGCCGCTCCTGGCGGGCGCCGATGAGCAATATGCTGAGAAAACCGCTGGAGGCCGACACGCCCCAGGCAAGCAATACGATCGCGCTCAGCGCCAGCCACTGACGCTGATCGCTGGACAGCTCCAGACCGTGCAGCAGCAGGCCGCTCAGGATCACGGCGGTGCTGCCCCAGCACACCAGGGACGCGGCGGAGAGAATATGACGTCTGCCCTGACGTTCCTGCGCCTCGGGCAGCAGCAGCCGGGAAAATTGCGCGAGCACGCCGGAGAGACCGCTCAGCACATGGTTCAGGATCAGGAAGAAGGGCAGGAAGGTCGGTGCCAGCGGGGCGAGCAGAAAGGGTGTCAGCCGATCATGGAGCGTTCCCCATACGCCGAGCAGCGACAGGTGGAAGGCCGAGCCCAGTTGCCCCTTGCCGGCCAGCGGTAGCCAGAGCCGGAGCCGACGGCTGCAGATCACGCTTACCAGGGCCTGCACCAGATAGCCCAGGCTCACCGAGATGCCGGCCGCCGCCGAGGTGGACAAGGGCGGGGCGTATTGCAGCAGGCACCAGATGACGAGGGCGGAGGGCCAGGCGATCTGCGCCACCAGCAATCCGCCCAGGCGTCTGCCTTCGACGATCATCGGCGAGGAGTAGTTGAACAGTGCGAACAGGCATGCCGCCGCAGCGCCTGCCAGGTATTGCCGGCTCGCCTCATCGTCGTTCCACTGCATCCAGCCGATCATCACCGCTGCCAGCAGGAGCAGGGTGGCGACCAGCCGGTGCCCGAGCGCGTATCGCCAGGTGCGCTCCCACTCCGAAGAGCCGCCGCGCTCGCGCAGGAACAGCGATGCATATCCCAGGTCCGCCAAGAAGATCGAGGTGATCAGCAGCAGATGGGCCAGACCGACCGCTCCATAGGCCGACGGGCCCAGCTGGTCCAGCAGCCGCAACTGGAAAAGGAAATTGGCGATCTGACCCAGGCCATAGGTCGAGGCGGCGAGCAGCAGTGAGTGCCTGATGGCGATTGGTCCGGAGCTCGGCTCCGGCTCGGGGCCGCGCTGGGGCGATGGTCCCGGTGGGCTCGGGTTCACTGGGTGCTGTCCGGGAACACCACCCGGCGCAGGGCCTCGTCGAATCGCAGCCGCGGCTG
>NZ_JAOEEE010000013.1:0-129366 GCF_029837675.1 Pseudomonas sp. GD04015
CGGTATTGCTCGCCCGTGCCATCGGCCAGGCGCAGGCCGATAAGTCTATTGAGGCGATCGTAGTGGCGAACCACCCGCTGGCCCAGGGGATCACGGCTGGCGATGAGCCGGCCTTGGTCATCGTATTCGTGGTGGGTGGTGTGGCCCGAGCAGTCGGTGTAGCTGACCAGTTGGCCGTAGCGGTTCCAGGCCAGGGTCTTGGCACCGCCCTTGGCGTCGATGATGCGGGTGGGGCGGTCGGGCAGTTGCGGGTGGGTGTATTCGTAGCGGGTCTGTTCGCCCAGCGGGTCGAGTATATGGGTGAGGTTGCCGCGCTCGTCGCGGGTCAGGGCCCAGCGTCGGCCCTCGGCGTCCTGCAGGCCGAGCGGCCAGCCGGTCTCGGGGTCGAGGGTGTGGCGCTGCGAGGCGCCGCCGGGGCTTTGGGTTTCCAGCGGGCGGCCTTCGCCGTCCAGGTAGCGCCGGCTCGTCCGGCCCAGAGCGTCCCGGGTCGCCACCAGCCGGCCGAACAGGTCGTGTTCATACTCGACCCGGCTGCCGTCGGCGCGCACGTGGGCGCTCCAGCGGCGCAGACCGCCTTCGCCGGTGAATGCGTAGCGCTGGCTGCGGCCCAGGTTGTCGGTGACTTCGGTGTAGTCGTCGCGGTAGTGGTAGGTGTGGGTCAGGCCGTCCGCCTCGATCTGGCGCAGTACCTTGCCCTGCGGGTCGTGGCGGTCCCATTCGTAGCGCATGTCCACGCCGCCGGGCTGGCCGTGGCCGGTCATCAGGTGGTTGTGCCAGGTGAAGGTGCGCACCACCTCGCCGATGCGGTTGCGCACTTGGCTCAGGTCGCCCTCGGCGCTGAAGTCGTAGCGCACCAGCCAGTCGTTGTCCGGGTGGGCGGGGTCGAAGCCGGCGGGGATAGGGCCGGCCGGATTGGCCAGGATCACGCCGAGCAGGCGCAAGCCATGGTCCGTCTCGCGGGCCTCGAACAGGCGCTGGTAGACCAGGGCGTAGCTGCGCCCGGCGCTGTCGCGCACGCTCGACAGCACGCCCTGCTCGCCCCAGCCGAATTCGCTGCGGTAGCCGTTGCGGTCGAAAGTGGCGTGCAGGCGCCAGCGTCCGGCCGGCTCGCGGCGGAAGTGCACGAAGCCCTGGCCGGACAGTAGTACGACGGAGCCTTCGTGCTGCTGCACCGCCTCGGGCACGCCGGTCCAGCGCCGGCCCCATGGCTCGCAGGGCTGGTCCGCTTCGGCGCCGCCACGGCGCATCCACAGCCGCTCGCTGCCGGAGTAGTACGAGGCGCCCGGCTTCAGGGCAGGAAAGGCAATGCGCCGACCCTGGGCGTCGGTGAGGGTGGTGCTGTCGGTATCCAGTTCCAGGCCCAGTCCCTCGCCGGGCAGGGACCAGCCCTGGCCCAGGCTGCCGATGCGCACGTTGCGCGACAGGTAGCCACGGCTGAAGGTGAAGGGCATCGGTGCCGGCAGGACGAAGTCGGTTTCCGCCGGCAGCAGCTTGGCGCCCAGGATCGGGTTGACCGGCTGGCCGACGCTCGGCGAGCAGGCGGAGGGCTGGTCGGCCATCCCCACCGCCGTGCTGCCGACGAATACGTTGGGGGAGCCGGTAACGATCACCGCACCCGCCACTTCGTGGCCGATATGCGACACCGGCAGGCCTGCGGATTCCGTCATCTGGACCCTCCTTGGTTCAGCAGTTGATGTCGACTTTGGGCGACAGGATTTCGATTTCGCTCGGCGTGATGCGGATGATGCTCTGCCCACAGCGCAGGGTGATCTCGCTGTCCGCCTTCAGCTCGATGGTGTCGCTGCTCAGAGTGATGCTGGAGCCGTCGATGTCCACCGAACTGGCGCCACCACCCGGGGACGCTCCCTCTCCGGACGGCGCCACGATGTTCTTGGCCATGCTCTGACCACCACCGGCGCCTCCCCCACCGCCGCCACCCACGCTGAGGCTGTAGGACTTGCCCACCGACGCGCTGTGGCTCTGGCCGATGCGGTCGGAGCGGCTCATGCCCACGTTGGTGACCATCATCATGCCGACGTTGAGGTTGTACCCCAGCCCGACGTTTTCCATGCGCCCCAGGCCGACGTTCTGCATGTACGCCAGGCTGATCGTCTCGGTCTTGTTCATCCCCACGTTGATCGACCAGTTTTTGCCGATCCGGTCCGTCTCGTTCAGGTCCA
Source organism: Pseudomonas sp. GD04015 (assembly GCF_029837675.1). NCBI lineage: Bacteria > Pseudomonadati > Pseudomonadota > Gammaproteobacteria > Pseudomonadales > Pseudomonadaceae > Pseudomonas > Pseudomonas sp. GD04015. The sequence goes on from NZ_JAOEEE010000013.1 coordinate 2,181, forward strand.
CCTTTTTCGTGCGGTTCTTGTGGATCGTCACCTTCTCGTTGCCATCCACCGTTTCCGTACGGTTCTGATGGATGTCGATGGTCTCGTTGCCGTCCACTTCTTCCTTGCGGTTGCCATGCACCGTGATCGTCTCGTCACGGTCCACCGTCTCCGTACGGTCGCGCTTGATGTGGCTGGTCTCGTCGCGGTCGATGGTCTTGCTGCGGTCGTTGCCTACCCAGTGCGTCTCGTCGTTCTCGACTTCGATGTCCTGGTTCTTCTCGGCGTGGATCCACAGCTGCTCCTCGCCCTTGCGGTCCTCGAAGCGCAGCGCGTTGGCGTTCTCGTAGCCACCGCCCAGGCTGGATCGGGTCAGGATGCCCGACTGGGTGGCGTTGGCCGGCAACTGCCACGGCGGCATCTGGAAGGCGTTGTACAGCCGACTGGTGATCACCGGACGGTCCGGGTCGCCGTTCAGGTAGTCGACCAGCACTTCCTGGCCGATCCGCGGCAGGTGGATGCCACCGAAGCTCGAGCCTGCCCACGGGTGCGACACGCGTATCCAGCAGGAGCTGTTCTCGTCCTTGCTGCAGTAGCGGTTCCACGGGAACGACACTTTCACCCGGCCGTATTCGTCGGTGTAGATTTCCTGGCCCTTCGGCCCCGTCACTGTCGCCGTGTCCGGGCCCATGGTCTGCGGCCGGGGTGTCAGCCGCTGGGCGCGGAACGGCTGGTCCGACGGGTGCGTCTCGACCCGGATGCGCAGTACGTGGCTGCTCGAGCCGCTGGCCGCCTCGTAGTCGTTGTCGCTGAACTGGTAGTGCGCCGCCACCACCAGGTATTCCCGGTTCTGGCTCGCGCTGGGGTGGCGCTCCAGGGTGAACAGGTAGCCCGGCGCCAGTCCCCGCGCCCGCCCCGTCGCCTGGCCGCGCAGGTGCGCGCTCTGCAGTTCCTCGACCCGCACCCGGGCGTAGGCCTCACCCTCGCCCAGGTTGGTGTAGCCACCCGGATAGTCGAAGATTTCGTAGCTGCCGTGGGCATGCCCGGGCGACTGGTCGCGGCGCACCGCCAGGTCCGAGCGCGGCATGGTGAAGTTGTAGTCGTGGGACATGTATTGCCCCGGCTTGACCGAGCCACCGGAGGACCAGGTGTCGATGTGGTCCTCGTCCGGGTAGGTCACGTCCGGGTCGAAGTAGGGAATGCTGGCGTAGCCGGGATAGGGGTTGCACAGCCCGATGTCGTCGCTGATGACCATCACGTGCTCGCCGGCGCTGTGCTCGAACCAGAACCAGATGCCCTCGTTCTCCAGCATGCGCATCACGAACTGGGTGTCGCTCTCGCGGTACTGCACGCAGTATTCCCACACGCGGTAGCTGCGGGTGAGCATGAAGCGGGTCGGGAACGGGTAGTTGCCCAGCACCTGCTTGACCATGTCCGGCGCGGTCATGTTCTGGAAGATGCGGTAGTCGCTGCGGCGCGTGCCGTACCACAGCCAGGGCTTGAGCCGGGCCTGGTAGAGGTAGTGGCGGCCTTCCTTGCCGACCAGGGCGAATTGCTCGCACTGGCCGTTGATGTGGCGCCGCGCACCGCCGGCCAGCTCGATCGCCACCGTCACTGGGGTGCCCAGGATGGCCTGGGGGTCCAGGCCCTTCTGCTCGCTCTTCATGACCAGCGTCATGTCGAACAGCCGGGAGATTTCCTCGTGGCCGTTCAGGGTCGAAAAGCGCAGCGCGTCGTCACCGAATACCGTGGTGACGTTAAGTACTCTGTTCATCCGCTCGCCTCCCTGCAAGCTACAGCTGGCCGTCGCCTCCTGCGACGGCCATACCGACCCTGTCAATTTCAACCGAACAGAGCAGCTACAACAATTCGGATTTGCCGTAAACGACGAACAGGTCTCACTTGTCGCCGGCGTTTGCAGGGTGCGCTACGCGCACCGGAAGCTGCAGAGACGCTCCTGCGCGGTGCACCCTACGAATGGCGTCATGGCGCGTGGCGGGCGGCGCTGGCCTGGACGATGCGCTGGGCCGGGGCGTGCAGTTGGGCCATCAGGTAGTCGACGAAATCGGGCGCGTAGCGCTGGCAGGCCACCGCGCGGGACATGCACACCAGCCAGGCCTCCGCCTGCTCCGGGCCGATCGGCCACTGAGCATGGAAGCTGGGAATGGCGATGGAGCCGTACTTCTCGGCGAACAGCTTCGGCCCGCCGAGCCAGCCGCTGAGAAAGCAGACCAGCTTGTCGCGCGCCACGGCCAGTTCCTCCGGGTACATCGCGCGCACCTCCGCGGCTTCCGGCAGCGCATCCATGAATCGGTAGAAGTCCTCCACCAGGCGGCGCAACCCTTCCAGGCCACCCGCGGCCCGATAGGATGCGTCGCCGACACCGTACTGTTCGCTCATTACCCGCTCCTCCTTGCAATGCCGGCATTCTAGCCCCGCCGGCAAGACGCCAAGTTGAGCTGGATCAGGCACTTAGCCCTCCCGCCGTTGCGCTGTGTGCATGGCATGCACGGCGAAGGACGGCAACTCCGGGTCGCATCCGCGACCGATCGCCGCAGGCATCGGGTGTAAGCTGCTGACCAGCGAGTCACAGGAACAGCCCATGGCCCTCAGCGTATTCGACCTCTTCAAGATCGGTATCGGCCCGTCCAGCTCCCACACGGTGGGGCCGATGCGCGCCGCCGCCCGCTTCGTCGAAGGGTTGCGCCGGGAGGGGCTGTTCGACGCCACGCAGAGCCTCAGGGTCGAGCTGTACGGCTCCCTCGGCGCCACCGGCAAGGGGCACGGCAGCGACAAGGCGGTGCTGCTCGGCCTAGAGGGCGAGCAGCCGGACCGCGTCGATACCTCGACCATCGACGCCCGCCTCGCCGCCATGCGCGCCAGCGGGCAGCTGAAGCTGGGCGGCGACAAGCCGATCCGCTTCGTCGAGAAGGAACACCTGGCGATGATCCGCAAGCCGCTGGACTACCACCCCAACGGCATGGTCTTCCGCGCCTTCGACGGCGCCGGCCTGCAGCTCCGCTCGCGCGAGTACTACTCGGTGGGTGGCGGCTTCGTGGTGGACGAGGAAGCCGCCGGCGCCGACCGCATCGTCGAGGACAAGACCGCCCTCGCCTACCCGTTCAGGACCGCCAGGGAGCTGCTCGGCCAGTGCGCCGAGCACGACCTGTCCATCAGCCAGCTGATGCTGGCCAACGAGGCGGCCTGGCGCCCCGAGGCCGAGACCCGCGCCGGGCTGCTGAACATCTGGCAGGTGATGCAGGACTGCGTGGCCGCCGGCTGCCAGAACGAGGGCATCATGCCCGGCGGCCTCAAGGTGCGCCGCCGCGCCGCCGCCCTGCACCGCCAGCTCAGCCAGAACCCCGAGGCCAGCCTGCGCGACCCACTGACAGTGATGGACTGGGTCAACCTCTACGCCCTGGCGGTGAACGAGGAGAACGCCAGCGGCGGCCGCGTGGTCACCGCGCCCACCAACGGCGCGGCCGGCATCGTGCCGGCGGTGCTGCACTACTACCGGCGCTTCGTGCCCGGCGCCAGCGACGACGGCGTGGCGCGCTTCCTGCTCACCGCCGCCGCCATCGGCATCCTGTACAAGGAGAACGCCTCCATCTCCGGCGCCGAAGTGGGCTGCCAGGGCGAGGTCGGCGTGGCCTGCTCGATGGCCGCCGGCGCCCTGTGCGAAGTGCTCGGCGGGACCATCGCCCAGGTGGAGAACGCCGCCGAGATCGGCATGGAACACAACCTCGGCCTGACCTGCGACCCGGTCGGCGGGCTAGTTCAGGTGCCCTGCATCGAGCGCAACGCCATGGGCTCGGTGAAGGCGATCAACGCCGCGCGCATGGCCCTGCGCGGCGACGGCCAGCACTTCATCTCGCTGGACCGGGTGATCCGCACCATGCGCGAGACGGGCGCGGACATGAAGAGCAAGTACAAGGAAACGGCCCGCGGCGGCCTGGCGGTCAACATCATCGAATGCTGAAGGTGGTAGAGGCCGCCTCAACCAGTATTTGAGAATAATTCTCGGGCGTATTACTCTCGCAACTTCAAGCCCAACCCTGCGCCGCCATCGAGCCATGAACACATCATCGCCCTTCCCGCCCCACCCTCTGCGCGAGCTGCACCCCATCCAGGAACTGGAACTGCTGTCGCGCCGCCTGCGCGGGCTGCCGCGACGCAGCCAGCAGGTATTCCTGCTCAGCCGCCTGGATGGTCTCTCCTACGAGAACATCGCCGAACGGCTCGGCATCTCCATGGATCTGGTGGAAAAGAACATGCTCCGGGTCCTTCGGCAGTGCCAGCGGAGCGGGACCCGAGGGTGAAGAGTTCCCCCGAACGGCAGCGCCAGGATACGGCGACCCACTGGTACGTGCGGTTGCAGAACCCGCAGCTGCCGGCCAGCGAGCGCATCGACTTCCGCCGCTGGCTGGACAGCGACCCGGCCAATGCCGAGGCGTTCCACGACGTCGAACTGCTCTGGCGGAAACTCGACGCACCGGCCCACCGGCTGGCCGGCAACGGCTGGTACCACCGCCCATCCCTGAGCCATCTGCGCGGCCCGGCGCTGGCCGCCTGCCTGCTCGGGCTGGCAATCGGCGGCCTGCTCTGGTGGGGCGCCCCCTAGGTTCTGTACAAAAAGTACCTGTGCTCGGTGATACTGCGTTAAAAAGAGACTCGGAATGCTCATTTACAGCCGTAAACTCCGCTTCCTCGCCTCTTTTGCCTTGTCTGACCTTCGCTCGACGACTTTTCGTACAGACCCTAGCGCAAACAACTATTGCGCCCAGGGAGGCGGCGGGGGTTCGTCGCGGGGGGCGTCCTCGGCGTTGCGGGCCGCCTCGCGGCGCTCCTGCTCGATCAGGGCGGCCTTGATCTCGCGCATCACCGCGCCGACGTCCGCCTGCTCCTCCGGCTCGTCGAAGTGGCCGGTGAGCGAAGTCTCGGGGGTCAGCTCGCCTTCCTCGTAGAGCGCCCACATCTCCTTGGCGTAGCGGGTCTCCAGCAGTTCCGGGGCGAACTGGCCGAAATACTCGGCCATGTTGCGCACGTCGCGCTCGAGCATGCTGAAGGCATGGTTGTTGGCAGCGGCGTCCACCGCCTGGGGCAGATCGATGATCACCGGGCCGTAGGGGTCCAGCAGCACGTTGAATTCCGAAAGGTCGCCGTGCACCAGGCCGGCGCAGAGCATCTTGACGATTTCGCCGATCATGAAGGCATGGAACTCGCGGGCATCCTCGGGCAGCAGGTCGACGTCGTTGAGCCGGGGCGCGGCATCGCCGTAGCCATCGTCGACCAACTCCATCAGCAGCACGCCGTCGAGGAAATCGTAGGGCTTGGGCACCCGCACGCCGGCCGCGGCCAGGCGGAACAGCGCGGCCACTTCGGCGTTCTGCCAGGCGTCCTCCTGTTCCTTGCGGCCATACTTGCTGCCCTTGGCCATGGCGCGGGCGTCACGGCTGTTGCGGGTCTTGCGCCCCTCCTGGTACTCGGCGGCCTGGCGGAAGCCGCGCTTGTTGGCCTCCTTGTAGACCTTGGCGCAACGCAGCTCGCCGCCGCAGCGCACCACGTAGACCGAGGCTTCCTTGCCGCTCATCAGCGGCCGTACCACCTCGTCGATCAGACCATCTTCGAGCAGGGGTTCCAGGCGTTTCGGGGTTTTCATCGAACTGATCGGGTTTCCACTGGTGACAATTCCGCCCTTATACGGCAATCCGCCCTCGCCGCCCAGCTAGCCCACCGTCAGCGAGCGCCGCAGGGCCTCGATGGCGTAGCGCACCTTGGCCGGCTGGGCGTCGCGCCGGGGCGTGACCAGGTGCAGGCCGATGGCCGCCGGCTGCCAGCGCGGCAGCACCACGAGCAGCTCGCCCCGGGCCAGCAGCTCGCGGATCTCCGGCTCCGGCTGCAGCGAGAGGCCCATGCCGGCCAGGGTGAACTGGCGCACCGAAAGAATGTTGTTGCACACCACCCGCCCCTCCACCCGCAGGCGCTGCACCGCGCCCGCCGGCCCGTGCAGCGTCACCTGGGCGCCGCGCTCTTGGCCGAGGCTCAGCCAGTCCAGTTCGCTCAGCCGCTCGGGCCCGTCGATCGGGCCGCAGCGCGCCAGGTAGGAGGGTGCGGCGCACAGCAGCATCGGCCAGTCGCCGATATGGCGTGCGACCAGACTGGAGTCCTCCAGGCTGCCGACGCGGATGGCCAGGTCGATGCGCTGCTCGATCAGGTCGATCTGCTCGTCCTGGAAGAACAGCCGCAGGCTCAGTTGCGGATGAGCGCGCAGCAGCGGCGCCAGGGCGTCGGTGATCAGGTGGCCGGAGAACCCCACCGGCGCCGCGATGCGCAACTCGCCCACCGGCGCATCGCGCAGCTCGGCCAGGCGCTGCTCGGCCTGCTGCGCCAGTTGCACGATCTGCCGGCAGCTCTGGTACAGCTGCTCGCCGGCTTCGGTCAGGGTCAGCCGGCGTGTGGTGCGGTGCAGCAGGCTGACCCGAGTGCTCTCCTCCAGCTTGCGGATCTGCTGGCTGACCGCCGAGGCGGTCATGCCCAGCGACTCGGCGGCGGCCACCATGGAACCCTTCTCCACCACCGTGGCGAACAGGGCCATGCGCTTGAGCTGCTCCATTATTAAGCTCCGCTTAATTGTCAAAGCGGATTAGGCCGCTTTTTCCTGGCTTTATCCAGCGGCGATTATGTAGACCACATTCAACGCACCCAGGAAACCTCCATGAAACTCGCCCTGATCGGCGCCACCGGCTACGTCGGTTCCGCCCTGCTCGAAGAAGCCCTGAACCGCGGCCACCAGGTGACCGCCCTGGTCCGCCACCCGGAGAAGCTGCCGCAGCACGCCAACCTCGTCGCGGTGCAAGCCGACGTGCATGACGTGGCCGCCCTCGCCAACCACCTGCGCGACCACGACGCCGTGCTCAGCGCCTTCAACCCCGGCTGGGGCGTGGCCGACATCCGCGAGCAGTTCATCGCCGGCAGCCGCGCCATCGTCGCCGCGACTAAGGCCGCCGGGCTCAAGCGCCTGCTGGTGGTGGGTGGTGCCGGCAGCCTGTACGTGGCGCCGGGCAAGCAACTGATCGACAGCGAAGGCTTCCCCGTCGAATACAAGGAAGGCGCCGAGGGCGCGCGCCAGGCCCTCGACCAGTTGCGCGAAGAGCGCGAACTGGAGTGGACCTTCCTCTCCCCCGCCGCCCACCTGGAGCCCGGCCCACGCACCGGCCAGTTCCGCCTGGGTGGCGACGAGCTGCTGCTCAAGGACGGCCAGCCGGGGCATATCTCGGTGGCCGACCTGGCCGTCGCCCTGCTCGACGAGACAGAGCAACCGCGCCACGTGCGCCAGCGCTTCACCCTGGCCTACTGAGGAGACCGTCCATGACTCATGTGCAATCCCGCGCCTTCGTCGCCACCGACACGCCAGCGCGCTACATTGGCCGCCTGTGCAAACACTTCGCCCACAAGGTCCCGGTCGAGTTCGACGAGCGCCAGGGGCGCGTGGAATTCGAGTTCGGCCTGGCCCTGCTGCAGGCGGAAGACGGCGGCCTGAGCCTGCGGGTGCAGGCTGCCAACGACGATGATCTGGAGAAGCTGGAACACGTGGTGGCCAGCCACTTCGAGCGCTTCGCCTGGCAGGAAGCGCTGGCGCTGGACTGGCAGAAGCAGGGCTGAGGCGGTCGGGCCGAAACGGCTGGAGCTGTGTCGACGGCGGGTTCTGCATCCGGGCAGTCGGGTGCAGACCCTATACGGACAAGGCATTCAGGAAATCCTGTCATTCCCGCGCAGACGGGAATCCAGTCGCGGGCAAGACAGCACATCCTGGGTCCCCGCCTGCGCGGGGACGACGGAGTGCGTGGAAGCCCAGCACCCCGCCTACCCAACCATCAATCGTCGCGGAAGATAGCGGCGGCTCTGCATCAGAGCCGTCGACTAACGACCTATACGAACAATGCAACCAGCAAATCCCGTCATTCCCGCGTAGGCGGGAATCCAGTCTCTGGGCAAGACAGCGCGTCCTGGGTCCCCGCCTTCGCGGGGACGACGGGGTCACTGAGGGGTACGTAGGGGCACAGCACCCCGCCTACCCAACCATCAATCGTCGCGGAAGATGACGGCGGCTCTGCGTCAGGCCCGTCGGCCGACGACCCCACACGAACGAGGCAACCAGGAAATCCCGTCATTCCCGCGCAGGCGGGAATCCAGTCGAGGGCAAGACAGCGCGTCCTGGGTCCCCGCCTGCGCGGGGACGACGGAGTGTGTAAAAGCCCAGCACTCCGCCTACCCAATCATCAAGCGTCGCGGAAGATGGCAGCGACTCTGTGTCAGGCCCGTCGGCTGACGACCCTATACGATCGAAGCAACCAGTAAACCCCGTCATTCCCGCGTAGGCGGGAATCCAGACGCGGGCAAGACAGCACATCCTGGGTCCCCGCCTGCGCGGGGACGACGGGAGCGTAGGTGGCACGGAGCATCCCGGTACCGATGCCCCGAACTAGGCCTCGGGAGCAGTCCTGCGCGCAGGCAGGGTCATTTCGATGGGCTCGCCGAGGGACTCTTCCAGCCGCTGCATCTCATAGTGGATGGCCGCGGCGCCGTCGGCATGTTCCCGGGCGATCCGTGCGAAGCGCTCAGCCGCCTCGATCAATGCCAACACTACCGAGGGGTCGAAGCGCGTGCCGCTGGCGGCGCTGATCTGCGCCACTGCTTCCTCATGCTCCAGCGGTTGCCGATAGGTGTGGCGGCTGGTCAGTTCCTCGTAGGCGCCGGCCACCGCCATCAGCCGCGCCGCCAGCGGGATGCTCTCACCGCGCAGCCCCTGCGGGTAACCGCCGCCATCCCACTGTTCGTGCTGGCTGTAGACGATGTCGCGGGCATCGCGCAGGAAGTTCGGCACGCTGCCCAGCTTGGCCTCGGCCGCCAGCAGCGCGTCGCGCCCGGCGATGATGTGGCCGTGCAGCAGCTCCAGGTCCTCGCCCTGCAAGGGCACCGGGCTGAGCAGGATGCGGTCCGGCAGGGTCAGCTTGCCGATGCCGTGCAGCAGCGCCGACTTGCCCAGCTGGGCGATGCGCTCCTCGTCCAGTTCGGCGGCCATGGGCGGTTGCTGACGGGCCAGGGTGGCGGCCAGTTCGACCATGTACAGCTCGATGCGCTCCAGGTGCCTGCCTCGCGGGTTTTCGCGCATCGACGCCAGCTTGGCCATGGCCTCGATGGTCACCTCCTGCAGGCGCTGAATGTCGCGGGTGCGGCGCTTCACCTCCAGCTCCAGGTACTCGCTCCTGTCGCGCTGGAAGTCGGCGCCGGCCTTGATCTGCAGGTGCGCGCGAATCCGCGCGAGGAGGAGGTGCGGGCGGATCGGCTTGGTGATGTAGTCCACGGCGCCGAGGTCGAAGCCGTACTGCTCGCCGTCGCGGTCGGCCATGGCGGTCAGGAAGATCACCGGGATCTCCGCGGTGGCGGGGTCGGCCTTGAGCCGGCGGCAGACTTCGTAGCCGTCCATCTCCGGCATCATGATGTCGAGCAGGATCAGGTCCGGCGGCGGGCTGGCGGCCGCGATGCGCAGCGCCATGGCGCCGCTGTCGGCGACCTTGACCCGGTAGCTGTCGGCCAGCAGCTCGCTCATCAGCATGAGGTTCTCAGGCGTATCGTCCACCAGCAGCAATACCGGCTGGTCGGGCCGGTCGAGCATCTCCGCCATCATCCGCTCCTTGTCCGGGGCCGCGCCGCCTCGCGCGGCGGGCCGTGAAGTATTGATCGCGCTCCGCTGAGTCGGTTCCTGGCAGGCGGCGGTTTGAAAGTCAGATGTGGATTGGCAGTACCGACGGACGGATCGACAATCGTTCCATGCAGATTCGGGGGACCGCCATTCGGCGAGCCACCACCGGGAGACCACCATGCTCGATCAGGACCACTGCTGGCAGGCCGTATGCGACCGCGACGCCGATCAGGACGGCCGCTTCGTCTTCGCCGTGCGCAGCACCGGCATCTACTGCCGGCCCAGTTGCCCGGCGCGCCGGCCGCGCCGCGACAACGTCAGTTTCCACGCCGACCCGGCCAGCGCAGAGGCCTCCGGCTATCGTCCGTGCCGCCGCTGCACGCCGCAGGGCCGCAGCCCGGCCGAACAGCTCGACGAGCTGGTGGTGGCCGCCTGCCGCCTGCTGGAGAACAGCGACAAGGCGCCGACCCTGGAACAGCTGGCGGCGCGCATCGGCCTGTCCGCCTCGCACCTGGCGCGCGCCTTCAAGGCCCGCACCGGGATGACGCCCAGAGCCTGGTTCGACGCCCGCCGCCGCCAGCGCCTGGAGGCCGCCCTGCCCCGCGCCGGCTCGGTGCTCCAGGCAGCGCTGGACGCCGGCTACTCCGGCACCCGCGCCCTGTACGAGCAAGCCTCCGCCCTGAGCCCCGCCGAGCGTCGGCGCAAGGGAGCCGGCGAAGTGCTGCGCTACGCCATCACCGACTGCCGGCTGGGCCTGCTGCTGCTCGCCACCAGCGACAAGGGCGTCTGCGCGCTGCTGTTCGGCGACGACGAGGCTGAGCTGGAAGCGGAGCTGCACCAGCGCTTCGCCGCCGCCGAACTGAAGCGTGACCAGCGCGGACTGCGCGACTGGCTGCGCGAGGTACTGGCCCAGGTCGAGGAACCGACGCGGGCCGCCAACCTGCCGCTGGACATGCGCGGCACAGCCTTCCAGCAGCAGGTGTGGCAGGCCCTGCGCAGCATTCCGCCGGGGCAGACGCGACGCTACGGCGAGCTGGCCGAGCAGTTGGGCAGCCACGCCCGCGCCGTCGCCCGCGCCTGCGCCAGCAACCCGCTGGGGCTGCTGGTGCCCTGCCACCGGGTAATAGGCGCCAGCGGCGCGCTCACCGGCTACCGCTGGGGCGTGCCGCGCAAACAGGCGCTGCTGGAAAAGGAAGCCGAGTAGGCGGGGCTTGCCGCGGCGCCCCTTCCGGCCGAAGCTATGCGCCCCGAAGGAGCGCTCCATGGACATCGCCGAACTCACCCGCCGCCTGCACGCCATCCGCGACCACAACGACTGGCGCCGCTTCCACAACCCGAAGAACCTGGCCATGGCCGCCAGCGTGGAAATGGCCGAGCTGGTGGAAATCTTCCAGTGGCTGTCGGAAGACCAGGCCCGTAAGCTCGATGCCGAGCGGCTGGAACACGCCGGCCAGGAGATCGGCGACATCGTGCTCTACCTCCTGCTGCTGTGCGCCGAGCTGGGCATCGACATGGACCAGGCGGTGCGTGCCAAGCTGGCCGACAACGAGCGGCGCTTCGTATCGTGACCCCGCCCTCGCACAGCGCCCGTGGAGGCACCCTTGACTGACCGGCACTTCGACGAACTCGCTACCCGCTTCGCCGAGAAAATCTACGGTGGCGCCAAGGGCGCCATCCGCCTGGCCGTACTCCAGGCCGACCTCAAGGAGGCGCTGCCGGAACGCCCGTTGCGGGTGCTGGACGTCGGCGCCGGGCTCGGCCACATGAGCCTGTGGCTGGCCCAGCGCGGCCACGCCGTGACCTTGGCGGAACCCGCCGAGCCCATGCTCGAAGGCGCCCGTCAGCGCTTCGCCGCTGCGGGCGTCGAGGCGCAATTCATCCAGGCGCCCTGGCAGAACCTGCTGGGCCGGCTCACCGAACCCTACGACCTGGTGCTCTGCCACGCCGTGCTCGAATGGCTGTCCGAGCCCCACGCCATCCTGCCCGTGCTGCACCAGCTCACCGCACCCGGCGGCTGGCTGTCGCTGGCCTTCTACAACAAGGATGCGCTGGTCTACCGCAACCTGCTCAAGGGCCACTTCCGCAAGCTGCGCAAGGAACGCTTCGCCGGCGAGGGCCAGAGCCTGACGCCGCAGAAACCGCTCGACCCGCGCGAACTGGCGACGCAACTCGAAGGACGCTGGCGGGTCGAAAACCGCAGTGGCGTACGCGTGTTCCACGACTACATGCCGAGCGAATTCCAGGCCAAGGCCGAACTGGCCGACCTGCTGGAAATGGAGCTGGCCTACCGGCGCCATCCCGGCTTCGCCGGCCTGGGCCGCTACCTGCACTGGATCTGCCGGCCGCTGTAGCTCCGGACACGGGGCGCACCCGGATTGCTTTCAGCTCCTGCGGAATCAGGCTGTCTACAGCGTCTTCGCAGATGCGGTTGGAGAAGGTGATTCACCCGAAAAGACGAGACTGAAAACGAGGCCTGCTCGCATCAGCTGTCACTATCGCAAAGGCTATGTCCCCGTTAGATGTTGCACGCCTTGTGGGAGCGGATTTATCCGCGAATTTCGCGGCCAATCGGAATGCCGCCCAGCCGCCCCCACTCATGGCCCCACGCGGACACACGAGGAGAACAACAACAATGACCCAGATCGCCTTCATCGGCCTCGGCCACATGGGCCTGCCCATGGCCCGCTACCTGCTCAAGAACGGCTTCGCCGTGTGCGTCTTCGACCTGGTCAAGGAAGCCGTCGACACCCTGGTCACCGAAGGCGCCCAGCCCGCCGGCAGCGCCGCCGACACGGTCAGGGACGCCGCCGTGGTGGTCAGCATGCTGCCCGCCAACCGCCACGTGGAAAGCCTCTACCTGGGCGAAGACAGCCTGCGAGCGTGACGAACCAGCTGTCACGCTCGCCCCGGCTCAGCGCAGGCGGACGATCTGCCCTTGCTGTGGCGGCAGGCGGCCGTGCACCAGACCGGAGATGATCTCGGCGGCGGCTTCGTAGCCTTCGTTATGCACCACCTCGACCAGCTGCGTGCCGCTGTTCTCCACGCGCTGGTAGAACTTCACCATGCCCTCGCCGACATAGCGCGAGACACCGCCCGAACCCCAGTCGACATTGCGTTTGCGCATCTGGATCGGCGCGAAGAACATCTTCGGCTCCGGCCCGCTGGCGGCCTTGTACTCGGCCTCCTCGGTGTTCTGCGCCGAGCCGGCCACACAGCTGTAGGTCAGCTGGTCGGCGAAGTGCGCATGCACCCGGTCGCGCAGGGCCAGGTCGCTGGAGAAATCGACGTAGACGGTCGGCACGCCGGCATCGAGTCGCTCCAGGTCCCGGTACGCCACGGCGCTGTCGTAGCAGCCAAGCTGCTCGACGAAGGCGATGTTGCCGGGCGAGGTGAGCCCGATGCACTCGATATCGTGTTCTTCCAGGCAGAACAGGGTGCAGTAGGCGGTCTTGCTGGAGGCGCTGGAGAACACCAGACGCCTGGCGCCGAAGAAATCGTTGTCGATGAGGAAATCGGCGAGCATCGCCGAGGTCAGGTACAGCGGTTTGAGCAGTGCCTGGAGGTCTTCGTGCGCCAGGCTGTAGTAGGGATCGGCCGAACACAGCGGGTACTGGTTGTACGGCGTCGGCAGCTCGGCACGGTGCTCGTCGAGGGCGCGGAAGCCACGCGGGGTCACGCCCGCCCTGATCCGGGCATAGGTGGCGATCGGGTAGTAGCCGTAGTAGCGGGCGCCCACCTCGATGCCCTCTACGCCCGACGCGACCACGTCGGCGAATCCCCACACGGGCATGTGCCCCCAGTCGGCCTCGCCTGTCGGGTAGAAATCCCAGTAGCGCATGGAGTCGCCGAACGCCGCGTAGGTGATGTTGTTGGTGGTCAGCGCGAAATGGTCGGGCTTGAGGATGACCTCTCCGGGCGCCGGGGTCAGGTCGAAGTCGAGGCTGTCGATGCGGCTCTGGTCGAGTGCGCCCTTGTGCGTGAGCAGGCGGGTCAGCTTGACGGATGGGGGCATTTGCGGGTCCTCTGGCGATCGACTGATGATGAGCCACAGGTTAGAGGGCGATGCACAAGAACGGGTTCGGAAACCGCGGCGCAACCAGCATGGAGGTGGAGAGGCCCAGAACCAAGCCGCTCAAGCGTCCACGCCAGGCACGCGCCCAGTTCACCGTGGAGGCCATCTACCAGGCCTTCGTTCGGATTCTGCAGCGCGACGGCTGGGACGCCGTCACCACCCGTGCAGTGGCGCTGGAGTCGGGCTTCGCGGTGGGCACCCTGTACGAATATTTCCCCGGCAAGGAGGCGCTGCTCTCGGGCTACATCCGCCACTGCATCGAGCAGCTGCTGGAGCACATCGACCAGCAGGTGATCACGCCGCCGCTGGACTGGCGTACCCGGCTGTCGCGCCTGCTGCGGCTGAGCTGCGGCCCGCAGGAATCCATGTACCAGCTGTTCACCTACGAAATGGCGGGGCTGGAGGCCAGAGTCGCCGAACCCAAGCACCACCTGCGTGCCTACCAGGAACTGCTCGGCAAGTGGCAGGAGGTATTCGACGCCTGCACGGACCTGCCTCAGCCCACGCCGCCAGTCCGGGTCGAGGCGCTGTTCCTGATGGTCTGGGGCGGCCGGCGCTACGCGGCACTCGGCCAGCTCGACGCCATGCGCCTGCAGGAATGGCTGGAGGAGACGGAGCGCCTGATACAGGGCGCCCTGGAAAGCCCTAGCGCTCCCTGAGCGCCTCCCCCCGCGCCCGGATGATCGGCTTGAGCAGATAGCTCAACACACTCTTGTGCCCGGTGATGATGTCCACCGACGCCACCATCCCCGGGATGATCAGTAGCGGGCTCTCCTCGCTGCCCAGGTGGCTCTTCTCCGTGCGCAGCTGGATCAGGTAGAAGCTGTTGCCTTCCTCGTCGGTGATGGTATCCGCGCCGATCTGCTCCAGCTGGGCCGGCAGGCCGCCGTAGATGGTGTAGTCGTAGGCGGTGAACTTGACCATCGCCTTCTGCCCGGGATGCAGGAAGGCGATGTCCTGCGGGCGGATGCGCGCTTCCACCAGCAGGGTGTCGTCCAGTGGCACGATCTCCACCAGGTCGCTGCCCGGCTGGATCACCCCGCCGATGGTGTTGACCAGCAGTTGCTTGACGATGCCGCGCACCGGCGAGGTGACCAGGGTGCGGTTGACCCGGTCCTCCAGCGCCTTGCCACTGGCCTGCACCTTGCTCAGCTCGGTGCGCGCCTCGTTGAGCTGGGTGAGCGCGTCGCTGCGGAAGCGCGAGCGGGTCTCGGCGATCTTGCGCTCGACCTCCTTGATCGCCGATTCGGCGCGGGGAATCGCCAGGGTGGTGGCGTCCAGCTGGCCGCGGTTCTCCACTTCCGAGCGGCGCAGGCGCAGCACTTCCACCTGGGATATCGCGCCCTTGGCCACCAGCGGCTCGGACATGTCGATCTCCTGGCGCAGCAGGTTCAGCCCGCGCTGGTACTGGTCGCGCTTGGAGACGTACTCGCGCAGTTCCTGGCGCCGCTGCACCAGTTGCTCCTCCAGGCCCGCCACCTCGTCCTGCAACTGCTGGCGGCGGCTCTGGTACAGCGCCTGCTCGCTGGCGGCCAGCCTCGGCACGGCCTCCAGCGCGTTGGCCGGCAGCTCCGGTTCGCGTTCCTCGACCTCGGCGGCCAGCCGCTCCACCCGCAGCAGCAGCGCCAGGCGATCGGCCTCGGTCTCGCCGACGTTGGAGGCGAAGCGGGTGTCGTCCAGGCGCAGCAGCGGCGCGCCGGCCTCCACCACCTGGCCCTCGCGGACGAACAGCTCGGCGACGATGCCGCCCTCCAGGTTCTGGATCTTCTGCAGCTTGGATGAGGGAATGGCCTTGCCGTCGCCGCGGGTGACTTCGTCGACCACGGCGAAATGCGCCCACAGCAGGGCGAACAGGCTGAAGCCGATCAGGCTCCAGAGGGTCAGGCGCACCAGCCGCGGGGCATCCTCGATCAGCGCCTTGCGCACTTCCGGCAAGGGCTGCCCGGCCAGGGACTCGCGACCGCGGAAGTAGCCGCGCAGCTGCTGGGAGAAGCTGTCACGCCACATGGATGCGCCCCCCCTTGAGCGCGTCCATCACCTCGGCCTTCGGCCCGTCGGCGACGATGCGACCGCGGTCGATCACCACCAGCCGGTCCACCAGGCTGAGCAGCGAGGTGCGGTGGGTGACCAGCACCAGGGTCTTGTCGGCGATGTAGGGTTTCAGGCGCTGCTTGAGGCGCTCCTCGCCGGTGTTGTCGAGCGCGCTGGTGGGCTCGTCCAGCAGCAGGATCGGCGGGTCCAGCAGCAGCGCGCGGGCCAGGGCCACGGCCTGGCGCTGGCCGCCGGAGAGCAGCTGGCCGCGCTCGCCCACCGGCAGTTCGTAGCCCTGCGGGTGCAGGCGGGCGAACTCGTGTACCCCGGCCAGTTCGGCGGCCTGCAGCACCAGTTCGTCCTCCACGTAGCGGGCGCCGCTGACCAGGTTGTCGCGCAGGCTGCCGGAAAACAGCTGGATGTCCTGGGCGACGTAGCCGATGTTGTGGCGCAGGTCGCCGACGTCCAGCTGGCGCACGTCCACGCCGTCCACCAGCAGGTGGCCGGCGTCTGCCTGGTACAGGCCCACCAGCAGCTTGGCCAGGGAGCTCTTGCCCGAGCCGCTGCGGCCGATGATGCCGACCTTCTCGCCGGGCGCGATGCGCAGGTCGATGCCACTGAGGGCAGCGCCCTGCTGCTGCGGATAGCGAAATTCCAGCTGACGGCATTCGATGGCCCCGCGCAGTTGCGGGCGGCTGAGGGTGCGGGCCTGCTCCTCGCGCTCCTGCGGCAGCGCCATCATCTGGTCGATGCTCTGCATGCTCACCCGCGCCTGCTGGTAGCGGGTGAGCAACCCGGACAACTGGCCGAGCGGCGCCAGCGCGCGGGTACCAAGCATGTAGCAGGCGATCAGCCCGCCCATGCTCAGCTCGCCCGCGATGATCAGGTACACGCCGAGAACGATGGTCACCACCCCGGCCAGTTGCTGGATGAAGCCGGTCAGGTTGAGCGCCAGGCTCGACAGCATGCGCGCGCGCAGCTCCAGGCGGCCGAGGGTGCCGATGGTCTGCTCCCACAGATACTGGCGCTCGCTCTCGGCGTTGTTGACCTTGACCGCGTCGAGCCCGGCCAGGGTCTCGATCAGGCTCGACTGGCGCTCGGCGGACAGCGCCATGGTGCGCTCCATGGTCTCGGCCAGCGGCCGCTGCAGCAGCCAGCCGAGGCCCAGGGCCAGGGGGAAGGCCAGCAGCGGAATCCACACCAGGTGGCCGCCGAGCCAGGCGATCACCGCCAGCACCAGCAGGGTGAACGGCAGGTCGATCAGGCTGGTCAGGGTCAGCGAGGCGAGGAAGTCGCGCAGCACCTGGAACTCGTGGATGTGCTGGGCGAAGCTGCCGACCCGCGCCGGGCGCATCTTCATGGCCATGCCGACGATGCGCTGGTACAGGCTGGCGGAGATGATCAGGTCGGTCTTCTTGCCGGCCAGGTCCAGGCACAGGCCGCGCATGGTCTTGAGCAGCAGGTCGAACAGGAAGGCGCCGGAAATGCCGACCGCCAGCACCCACAGGGTGGCCTCGGCCTGGTTCGGCACCACCCGGTCGTAGACGTTCATCACGAACAGCGGGGCGAACAGGCCGATCAGGTTGATCAGCACGCTGGCCGCCACCGCGTCGATATACAGCCAGCGCGAGCGCGCCAGGGTGTCGCGGAACCAGGCGCGGGTACGTGGAATCAGGCTCTCGCGGTCCTGATCGAAGGCGTGGCGCGGCTGGGCGAAGAACACTTCGCCGCTGTAGTCCTCCTCCAGCAGGTCGAGGGCCACGCACACCTCGCCGCCGTCGCTCTCGCCGAGCAGCAGGCGCGCCTGGTCGCCCTCGCGGGCCAGGAGGACGGCGGTGCGGCCCTCCTTGAGCAGCAGCAGCGCCGGCAGGGCGATGGCCGGAATCTGCCGCAGCGGCCGGTGCAGCCAGCGTCCCTGCAGGCCGGCGCGGGCGGCGGCGCGGGGCAACAGCTCGGGCGACAGGCGCTGGGCCGGCAGCGGCAGGCCGGCGCTGAGCATGGCCCGGGTGGCCGGGCGCCGGTGCAACGCGCAGAGCGCCAGCAGGCCGTCCAGCAGCGGGTCGTCATGGCGCGCACGGGGGTCGCCCAGGTGCAACGTCGGGTGGGGCACGGCGGACACGGGCTGGCTCTCGGTACTGCTCATCGGGTTCCCTCCGGCGAGCCCGGCCCGCCAACTCCTTCAGGTTCCACGCGCCCCGCCGCCGCGGCCGGCGACACGACCGTTGATCGGGACCGGGGAAGACGCCGCGCCATAGCAAAGTGACATGGCGGGGGCGATTGTTTAGCATGGCCGCCGCATGGTCAATACTTTGGCATTAACACAATAACCGCCGGGAATATGACAAATTTCTGGCGATAAAAAGTTGCCGCACCGTAGCAAACACGACGCCGGCGTCTCGCCGGCGTACGTCGGGAAGCCTGCGGAAGCCAGACAAAGGAGAGTCCGTCATGAGCAATGTCATCGCTGTTGTGAAAACCGTCGTCGGCCAGGTGATGGCCTTGTCTCCCGACGGTGTCCGGCGCCTGCTGGTCGAGGGCGACCGCCTGTTCCGCGGCGAACAGGTGCAGACCGGCGAGACTGGGCGGATCAGCCTGACGCTCGATGACGGACAGACCGTCGACCTGGGCCGCGCCAGCCAGTGGCCCGCCCCGGCCGGCGACCGGCCCGCGGTCACCGCCGCCCCAGCAGAGGCTGTCAGCGATGCGCCCTCGGCGGACGAACTGCAACAGGCCATCGCCGCCGGCGCCGACCCGACCACCGAGCTGCCGGCCACCGCCGCCGGCGCCAACCCCGGCACCACCAGCGGCGGCAGCGGCATCGCCGGCGGCCACGGCTTCGTGATGCTGGACGCCACCGCCGCCGAACTGGACCCGCAGGTGGGCTTCGAGACCCGCGGCCTGGACTTCGCCCCCCGCACCCTCGAGCGTGACGAGCGCATCGACGACTCCGTCCCCGCCGCCGCCGCGGCGGAACCGCCGCCCATCGAGCCGGAACCGGAGCCGGAAGCGCCGGAGCCGCCTGTGGAGGAACCGGAACCGCCGGTCGAACAACCCGAGCCGCCGGTGGAAGAGCCCGAGCCCCCGATCGAGGAGCCGGAGCCGCCCGTGGAGGAACCCGAGACGCCGGTCACCCCGCCCGGCCCGGTCGCCAACACGCCGCCGGTGGCGGTCGCCGACAGCTACACCCTGGCCGAGGGCGGCTCGATCAGCGGCAACCTGCTGAGCAACGACTTCGATGCCGACGGCGACAGCCTGGTCATCACCGGCTTCACCTTGAGCACCCAGCCGCTGGTCGGCCAGCCCCTCGGCAGTCCGGTCGCCATCCCCCTCGTCGGCACTCTGCTGGTCAACCCCAACGGCAGCTTCAGCTTCACCCCGCTGCCCAACTACCACGGCCCGGTGCCGGTCATCACCTACACCATCAGCGATGGCAGCAGCAGCGCCAGCACCACCGTCAGCATCGACGTCACGCCGGTCAACGACCCGCCCTTCCACCACGTGCCCCAGGCGCAGACCACCCCGGAAGACACGCCGCTGACCTTTTCTCTGCTGACCAGCAACGCCCTCGGCGCCTTCGACGTCGACCTGGACACGCTGACCACCACCCTGAGCGTGCAGCACGGCGTGCTGGAAGTGGGCCTCAACCTGCTCGGCGTCACGGTCAGCGGCAGCGGGACTGGCACTCTGGTGCTGACCGGCAGCCACGTGGCGATCAACAACGCCATGGCCCAGCTCACCTACACCCCGGACGCCAACTACCACGGCCCGGACACCCTGACCATCAGCAGCAGCGACGGCCAGGCGACCGCCACCGACAGCGTCGCGATCACCGTCACTCCGGTCAACGACCCGCCGCTGGCCGCTCCGGAAACCAACAGCGGCCCGGAAGACAGCGTGGTCAGCGGCAACCTGCTGACCCACGCCAGCGACGTGGACGGCGACGCCCTGAGCATCACCGGCTTCCGCTTCGCCGCCGCGCCGCTGGTGCAACACCCGGTGGGCACGCCGGTGCAGATCCCGCTGGTCGGCACCCTGCGGATCGACGGCGACGGCACCTACACCTTCACCCCACTGCCCAACTACAACGGCACCGTGCCCCAGGTGATCTTCACCCTCAGCGACGGCACCGACAGCGCCAGCTCGACCCTGGACATCACCATCACCCCGGTCAACGACGCGCCGATCATCCACGTGCCGCAGGCGCAGACCACCCCGGAGGACATCAGCAAGGTCTTCTCCCTGGCCACCAGCAATGCCCTCGGCGTGTTCGACCCGGAACTGGACAGCCTCACCGTCACCCTCAGCGTCACCCACGGCGTGCTCGACGTCGGCCTCAACGGGCTCGGCGCGGGCGTCAGCGGCGCGGGCACCAGCACCCTGGTGCTGACCGGCAGCCAGGCGGCGATCAACAACGCCATGGCCCAGCTCACCTATACCCCGGCCCCCGACTACAACGGCCCGGACACCCTGACCATCCTCGCCAGCGACGGCACCGACACCAGCACCGACGCGGTGGCCATCACCGTCACCCCGGTCAACGACGCCCCGACCACCAGCGACCTGGGCCTAGTCACCGACGAGAACGTACCGATCAGCAGCACCGTCACCGGTGCCGACATCGAGGGCGACACGCTCAGCTTCACCGCCACCGGTGCGCCGAGCAACGGCAGCGTGGTGCTCAACCCGGCCACCGGCGCCTTCACCTACACCCCGAACGCTGGCTACAACGGCCCGGATAGCTTCGTCGTCACCGTTTCCGACGGCAACGGCGGCTTCGCCACCAGCACGGTGACCATCGGCGTCAACCCGCTCAACGACGCGCCGGTCTCGCTGGCCGACAGCATCGTGGTCGCCGAGGGCGGCACCGCCACCGTGCTGGTCGGCGGCGCCACCAGCGTGCTGGCCAACGACAGCGACGCCGACGGCGACCCGCTCAGCGCGATCCTGGTCTCCGGCCCCGTCAACGGCACCCTGACGCTGAACGCCGACGGCACCTTCAGCTACACCCACAACGGCAGCGAGACCACCGCCGACAGCTTCACCTACCGGGCCAACGACGGCACCGTCGACGGCAACATCGTCACCGTCAGCATCGGCATCACCCCGGTCAACGATGCGCCCCAAGCCGTCGACCTGTCGGCCAACGCCGTTCAGGGCGGCGCGCCGCTGGTCATCGCCCTGTCCGGCAGCGATCCGGATATCGGCGACGCGGTGGACAGCTTCCGCATCACCTCGCTGCCCGACCACGGCACCCTGCAGATCAACGGCGTGGCCGTCAGCGCGGCCGCCGTCGCCGCGGGCACCGCCGTGATCAGCGCGGCCGACGCCGCCAGCGGCCTGCTGACCTACCTGCCGCCGGGCGACTTCGACTCGACCAACGACGGCCCCGCGCCCACCTTCGGCTACCAGGCCTTCGACGGCGACGCCTACAGCGCCGAGGCGACCGTTACCGTCAACGTCGCCGACGCGGCGCCCGTGGCGGTGGACGACTTCGTGGTACTGACCGAGGGCAGCACGGCGGCCACGGTCAACCTGGTGATCATGCTCGACACCTCGGCGACCATGGTCAGCCCGTTCCTCGGCGGCGTGGTCAGCCTGCCGGGCGGCGGCACCACCACGCGCCTGGCCCTGGCCCAGAACGCCCTGGAGAACCTGATCACCAGCTACGGCGGCAGCCTGCAGAACGTGATGCTGGTGACCTTCGACGACAACGCCACCTACCACGGCTGGTTCAACGACCCCGCAGCCGCCATCGCCGCCATCCGCGGTGTCGGTACCGGCATCGGCACCAACTTCGACGACGCCCTGAGGCAGGTCCAGGCCAACTACGGCACCCCGCCGGACGTCGACCACACCTACGTCTACTTCCTCTCCGACGGCTACCCGGCCACCCCGCTGGGCGCCAACCGGCCCTCGGTGTCGATCTCCTCCAGCGAGCGGGACGGCTGGGTGGACTTCCTCACCGACAAGGGCGTGGATTCCGTCTACGCGGTGGGCATCGGCAGCGAACTGGTCAACGACTACGCCAAGAGCAACCTGGACACCGTGGCCTGGTCGCCGAGCGGCAACCCGCCGCTGACCTGGAACACCGACGACGGCGTGCTCCACGACCCGGGCGACTTCGTCCAGGAAAGCACCGTGCACAACCCCAACACCATCGTGGTGGTCAACCCGCTCGACCTCAACGGCGTGCTGCAGGGCACCGTGCAGGTCGGCGGCCTGCTCGACGGCAGCGTCTCCGGCAACGTCGCCGACGACTTCGGCGCCGACGGCGCGGCCGCCCAGAAGATCGTCGCGGTCAGCCTGGACAGCGATGGCGACGGCACCGGCGACCTGCCCGCGACCTTCGACGGCGACTTCTACCAGCTGGACCTGGGCGCCGAGATCGGTCTGCTGAAGATCGACGCCCACAGCGGCAACTACAGCTTCAACCCGGTCACCGGCTTCAAGATCACCCAGGACGTCACCTTCAAGGTGCTCTACACCATCGCGGACGGCGACGGCAGCCAGGCCACCGCCACCCTCCACCTGACCCTGGAAAGCGGCGCCACCGGCGGACGCATGGCCCCGCTCGCCAGCGGCGCGGCGGACGACGCCAGCAGCGCCGCCCTGCTGCTGGACGAGCGCGAGGATGCCCTGCTGATCGCGGACAACGCCTTCGACCGCCCGGCCGACGATACGTCGTCCGGCAGCGGCCTCGAACCGAACCAGGAGAGCATCGACCTCAGCGATCTGTTGCAGGAAGACGGCGGGGATATCGGCGCCTACATCGCGTTCGAGGCCGGCACTGACATTCCGCCTCCGGTCGTGGAAAGCCCCCTGCCGGGCGGCGGGGGCGATGGGCTGCCGCTGGACGGCGGCGATCCGGGCATCCTGCCCGCGGCGATCATCAACTCGCTGGTGGCCGGCGCCGATCCGTCCGCCAGGCTGGACGCATAACGCGACGGGGCGGGCCTCCTGACCCGCCCCGTCGTCGCCTCAGCGCCTCATCGCCCGGCCGCGTATCTCGTGGTGCGGGCGGTGGTGCGGCTGCCGCCAACCGTCGTGGCGCTGCCAGCCGCGCCGGTCGTCGTAACGTGGCCGCCAGTCGGCGCGCGGCCTGTGGTTGTCGTGGCGACGGTACTCGCCGTGCCAGCGGTAGTGGCCGTCACGGCCCGGCGCGTAGTGGGAATGGCGCCGCTCCTGGTAGCGATCGCGGTGCCAGCGGTAGTCGCGATCATCGTAGCCCCGGGGCAGCGGACGAACCTCCTGATAATACACCTCGTGACCCGGCGCATAGCCACCGCCATAGGCGACGCAACCGCTGGCAGCGAACCCGAGCACGAGGCAGAACAGCATTCGACGAATCATGGCGGCCTCCTTCGACCGCGGAGCAAGCGCCGGCCGTCGCCGGCGCCCAGGCATGCACCTGTTCGTGAGACCCCGCCGGCGGGCGGGCCGCATGCGATGCACGGCAGCCAATTGCGTCAATTTGCTACGCCGTCACCCCGGAAACGCGAAGGCCCCATGCCGGTGGGCATGGGGCCTTGCGGGAAACCGGCCGGCCGGCCGCGTCGCGGCCCGCCAGCGGATACCTCAGCGGATGTGGGCGTCCTGGTATTCCTTCTCCGCCTCGTCGAAGCGTTTCAGCATGCTCTGGCTCGGACCGTTGCCGATGCGGCTGAACACCAGGATGGCGATGGTGCCGAGGATGAAGCCCGGAATGATCTCGTACAGGCCCAGGCCGATCCAGTTCTTCCAGATGATCACGGTCGCGGCGCCGACCACCATGCCGGCCAGGGCGCCGTTGCGGGTCATGCCCTTCCACATCAGCGACAGGATCACCACCGGACCGAAGGCGGCGCCGAAGCCGGCCCAGGCGTAGGCCACCAGGCCCAGCACCTTGCTCTCGGGGTTCTGGGCAATGAGGATGGCGATCACCGCGATCAGCAGCACCATGCCGCGGCCGACCCAGACCAGTTCCTTCTGCGAGGCGCCCTTGCGCAGGAAGGCCTTGTAGAAGTCCTCGGTCAGGGCGCTGGAGCAGACCAGCAGCTGGCAGCTCAGGGTGCTCATCACCGCGGCCAGGATGGCGGACAGGACCACGCCGGCAACCCACGGGTTGAACAGGATCTTGGTCAGCTCGATGAACACGCGCTCGCCGTTCTCGGTGACCGGGCCGGCCAGGGCCGGGTTGTTGGCGAAGTAGGCGATGCCGAAGAAGCCTACGGCCACGGCACCGCCCAGGCACAGGATCATCCAGGCCATGCCGATGCGGCGCGCCGCCGGGATCGACTTGACCGAATCGGCGGCCATGAAGCGCACCAGGATGTGCGGCTGGCCGAAGTAGCCCAGTCCCCAGCCCATCAGCGAAATGATCGCGATGAAGGACAGGTTGCGGAACATGTCGAAGTTGGCCGGGTTGGCCTGCTCGATGGTGGTCATCGCAGTATCGAAGTCGCCCAGGGCGAGGATCACGAACACCGGGGTGATGAGCAGGGCGAAGATCATCATGGTGGCCTGCACGGTGTCGGTCCAGCTCACTGCCAGGAAGCCGCCGATGAACACGTAGAGGATGGTCGCCGCGGCGCCGACCCACAGCGCGGTGCCGTAGGACAGGCCGAAGGTGCTCTCGAACAGGCGGGCGCCGGCCACCACGCCGGAGGCGCAGTAGATGGTGAAGAACACCAGGATCACCAGCGCCGAGAAGATGCGCAGGACCTTGCTGGTGTCCTCGAAGCGGTTGGTGAAGAAGTCCGGCAGGGTCAGGGCGTTGCCGTTGTGCTCGGTCTGCACGCGCAGGCGACCGGCGACGAACAGCCAGTTGAGCCAGGCGCCGATGATCAGGCCGATGGCGATCCAGCTCTCGGAAATGCCGGCGACGAAGATGGCGCCCGGCAGGCCCATCAGCAGCCAGCCGCTCATGTCGGAGGCGCCGGCGGACAGCGCGGTGACGAAGCTGCCGAGGCTGCGGCCGCCGAGGATGTAGTCGGAGAAGTTCTTGGTGGCCAGATAGGCGGCGAAGCCGATCGCGATCATCGCGGCGATGTACACCACGAAGGTAATCAGCATGGGGGTGCTAGCTGTCATGGGGTGGATACCCTCTCGCTTGTTGTTATGCGTCGCGGCCGGTAGCCCGCGACGGGTTGGCGAACACGCCCGCTCGTGGCGGACGCTGGAACACCCCGATCGTTGAACCGGGGCCGTGCAAGGCGGACGCCCGCAAGCGGCGCCACATCATATCGCTCCCCTCCCGGAAACGACCGCAGCGCCCGCATCCCGTGCTCTGCCGAAAGCGGCGACAGAGCGGGGCTCTCTCTTCGGTTGTAGCCCATCGCCGAGGCGACACAAGCGCAACGCGAAAACCCTGCCCCCGGAGCGGGATGCAGGACTCTAGTGACAGCCACGTGACGGGTTCTTGCGAAAAGCTCCGGAGTTTTTTCGCAAAACTCCGGAGTGCGGGGCGCATCGATGGGATCTGCGCGCGCGGCTCTAGAGGCGCACGTTGCCGCGCGGCCCGGCCAGCGCCCAGATGATCAGGCCGAGCACCGGCAGGAACAGGATCAGCAGCACCCAGAGAACCTTCTTGCCGGTATCCGTGCTGCTCTTGACCACGTTGATGATCGCCCAGATGTCCAGGGCGAGGATGATCAGACTGACCAGACCGCTGAGGGTGGAACCCATGACGACACTCCTGTGACGAGGGAAGGTCCGGAATAAGGATAGCCGCCACCCGCGGGAACGCCCTATTTCGCGCCCAGCGAAACGTGAAACACCCGAAAAAACACTCACATGCGACATATTCCTACGTTTTTACGACAGCATGTGACTCCAAGGTCAGGATTGATCATCCATTGTTCACAGGCCGCGGCAATACGTGCTTTCGCAGGCCAGATCGCACATTGGGCATCCTCGGAGAACAGACCCATGAACACCTCGCTCCGCGTCAACGAAGCACTTCTGATCGCAGGCCGCGCCTTCCAACCCTTCCAGTGTGTTGCCTGGCAGCCGCAGGACGGCACCGGCGAACTCAACCTCACGGTGATCGACCGCACCAACAACCGAGTCGGCCAGGCCTGCATCGACAGCCGCACCTACCGCGACCCGGAACAACTCGCCGACGTCCTGACCCGCTCGCGCGAGCAGATCCGCAGCCAGGGCTACTCCCTCGATCCCTGGAGCATGCCCGAGTAACACTTCGCCCCCCGGCCTGCCGCACCACCCGAAGCCCCCTCGGCTACCTGGCCGAGGGGGCTTCGCTTTTCTCGAACCTAACGCCTGCCGTCCCGTCTACTCACTAGGTCTGTCGATTTCGGCGCGACTGCGCTACCGATCGACGAATCCTCTCAACCACAGACGGAGAGAGCAGCATGAGCAGCGCCATCACCCTCGAAGAAGCCATGGCCATCGTCGAACAGGCCTTCCTGCCGCATGCCTGCGAGACCCGGGCGGACCGTGAGGACGCCAGCTTCTCCTTCCGCGTGTTCGACGACAGCGACGTGGAGCTGCTGTCCCAGGCCCACGTGGCGCGCTCGCAGTACGGCGACCCCACCCGCCTGGCCGGCCTGATCGAGCTGGCGCGCCTGGAGCTGAGCAAGGACGGCTACGAGCTCACCCCCTGGTCGATGCCCTGGAGCAACCCGCAGATCGGCTGAGGACTCGCCTTGGAAGCCTTCGACTGGCAACGCATCCTGCTTCACGACTTCCCGCTGGCGTTCCTCGGGGAAGTGGCGCTGAGGGCCGTCTTCGCCTATGTGGCGGTGTTCGTGTTCCTCAAGATCTCCGGCCGGCGCGGCGTGCGCCAGCTGTCGGTGTTCGAGCTGGTGGTGATCCTCACCCTCGGCTCGGCGGCCGGCGACGTGTCCTTCTACGACGACGTGCCGCTGCTGCCGGTGATCGTGGTGTTCGCCACCCTGCTCCTGCTCTACAACCTCACCACCCGGGTGATGAAGCACAGCCCGCGCTTCGGCGGCTGGGTCGAGGGCAAGCCGGTGGTGATCATCCGCGACGGCCTGTTCGAGCTGGGTACCCTGGACGAGCAGAACATCTCCAGCGACGAATTCCACATGGAGCTGCGCCGCGCCGGCGTGGAACACCTGGGCCAGGTGCGCCTGGGCATCCTCGAAGTGGACGGCGACCTGAGCCTGTACTTCTTCCCCGCCGAGGCGACCCGCAGCGGCCTGTCGGTGCTGCCCGAGCCGCTCAACCCGACCTATCGGCAGGTGCCCGGGGACGGCCTGTACGCCTGCGTCCGCTGCGGCCATCCACAGCCCCAGCAGGCCGGCCAGGGCTGCGGATGCACGCGCTGCGGTGGCACACTCTGGAGCCATGCCCTGGATGGGGAGCGCGAACGATGAGCGAACAACAAGTCCCGCCACTGGCCAAGGGCACCCGGCCGCTGCCCGCCGACGAGCGCGAGGACACCGGCACCGCGCTGTGCCCACCGCTGCCGCCGGACCTGGTGTACGTCGACGACCGCCAGGCGGGCATCCGCCGGCGCAAGCTGCGCGGGCGCTTCGCCTACTTCGACGCCGATGGCGAGCGCATCCGCGACGAAGACGAGATCCGCCGGATCAACGCCCTGGCGATTCCGCCGGCCTACACCGACGTGTGGATCTGCCCCGACCCGCACGGCCACCTGCAGGCAGTCGGGCGCGACGCGCGCGGGCGCAAGCAGTACCGCTACCACCCGCGCTGGCGCGAAGTGCGCGACTGCAACAAGTACGAGCGCCTGCTCGACTTCGGCCGTACCCTGCCCGGCCTGCGCCGCCAGGTGGAAAGCCACCTGGCCCTGCGCGAACTGGGCCGCGACAAGGTGATGGCCACGGTGGTGTCGCTGCTCGACTCCACCCTGATCCGGATCGGCAACCCGCAGTACGCGCGGGACAACAAGTCCTTCGGCCTCACCACCCTGCGCAACCGCCATGTGCAGGTGAACGGCGGCGCCATCCGCTTCCACTTCCGCGGCAAGAGCGGCATCGAGCACCGCGTCAGCCTCACCCACCCGCGCCTAGCGC
The DNA here is from genome assembly GCF_029837675.1 of Pseudomonas sp. GD04015. Classification (NCBI taxonomy): domain Bacteria; kingdom Pseudomonadati; phylum Pseudomonadota; class Gammaproteobacteria; order Pseudomonadales; family Pseudomonadaceae; genus Pseudomonas; species Pseudomonas sp. GD04015. The sequence goes on from NZ_JAOEEE010000013.1 coordinate 29,962, forward strand.
GGGCGGTGCGGCGCTGCATGGAGTTGCCCGGCCAGCAGCTGTTCCAGTACCTGGACGAGAACGGCGAGCGGCGCGGCGTCAGCTCGGCGGACGTCAACCAGTACCTGCAGACCCACGCCGGCGCCGACTTCACTGCCAAGGACTATCGCACCTGGGCCGGCACCGCCCTGGCGCTGCAGCGCCTGCGCGAGCTGCGCCCGACCAGCGCCACCGAGGCCAAAAGCCAGGTGGTGGACGTCACCCGCCAGGTGGCGCGCCTGCTCGGCAACACCCCGGCCATCTGCCGCAAGTGCTACATCCACCCGGCGGTGATCGACGCCTTCCTCGACGGCAGCCTGGCCGAACTGCGCGCCGCGCGGCCGCGCCAGGGGCTGCGCGAGGAAGAGAGCCTGCTGCTGCGTTTTCTGGAGAAGCTGGCCAGGGCCGACTGAGCCGTTTGGCAAGATCTGTGGGCCTGTTGTCCTTGTTGCCAGACGGGCGCCGGTCCAGACTGGCCTCCAGCCAATGGAGGAGCGCCCCGGTGAAGACCGTCGCCAGCCTGATCTACCCCGACGTGATGAGCCTCGACATCACCGGCCCGCTGCAGGTGTTCGCCTCGGCCAACGTCGAACTGCGCCGCCTCGGCCGGGCCGAAGCCTATCGCCTGCTGGTGCTGGCCGACGAGGCCGGTCCGGTGGCGACCTCCGCCGGCCTGCGCATCGTCGCCGACCGCGCCTGGCGCGACTGCGCGCCCGGCGAACTGGACACCCTGCTGGTGCCCGGCGGCCTGGGCGAGACGGTGCAGTGCGCCAACCTGCCGCTGCTGGCCTGGCTGCGCGACGCGGAGCCGCACACCCGGCGCCTCGGCTCGGTCTGCTCCGGCGCGCTGATCCTGGCCGCCGCCGGCCTGCTCGACGGCCGCCGCGCCACCACCCACTGGGCCGACGTGGCTGCCCTGTGCTGCCACGAGCGCATCGAGGTGGACGGCGACCGCCTGCACACCTACGACCCGAGCGGCCGCGACGGCGACCCCCATGTGTTCACCTCGGCCGGGGTCACCGCCGGCATCGACCTGGCCCTGGCGCTGATCGAGGCCGACCTGGGCCGCCCGCTAGCCCTGGCTGTGGCCCGCCGCCTGGTGATGTTCCTGCGCCGCCCCGGCGGCCAGGCGCAATTCAGCGCCCTGCTCGCCCCGGACGCCAGCCGCACGCCGCGCCTGCTCGGCCTGCTCGAATGGATGGCCCAGCACCTGTCCGCCGACCTGTCGCTGGAGGCCCTGGCCCGGCAGGCCAACCTCTCGCCCCGCAGCCTGTCGCGGCTGTTCGTCCAAGAACTGGGCATGGGGCCCGGCCGCTACGTCGAGCAACTGCGCCTGGAAGCCGCACGCAACCTGCTGCAGGACAGCGGCGCGTCGATCGGCACCGTGGCCCGGCTGACCGGCTTCCGCCACCCGGAAAACCTGCGCCGCACCTTCCACAAGCACCTCTCGGTGAGCCCCCAGGACTACGCCGAACGCTTCGCTTGAACCTCAGTCATCGATAAGCCCAATCCCTGTGGGAGCGGACTTGTCCGCGAACAGAGCCAGCACAGCGAAGCTTCGCGGAGCCACGGCACTCGCCAGCAACACTCAATTGAGGAAAACACCATGCTGCAACTACGACCCGGCTGCGAATGCTGCGACCGCGACCTGCCGCCCGACTCGCCCGACGCCCGCATCTGCTCCTTCGAATGCACCTTCTGCCAGGACTGCGCCGAAGCGCGCCTGCACGGCCACTGCCCCAACTGCGGCGGCGAACTGGTGCGCCGTCCGGTCCGCCCCGCCGGCAAGCTGGAACGCTTCCCCGCCACCGCCGAACGCACCCACAACCCGGCCGGCTGCGCGGCCCGGGAGCAGGCATCGTGAGCGGCTCACCGAGCAAGACCGCCGCCGGTAGCACTTCGCTGCTGCTCCTGAGCAACCCCACGCTGCTGCGCCTGTTCCTCGCCCAGGCGCTGTTCTGGAGCTGCGCGATGATCGGCATCACCCTGACCTCACTGGTCGGCCTGCAGCTGGCGCCGCTCAACGGCCTGGCCACCCTGCCCCTGGCCCTGCTGGTGCTCGGCTACCTGCTGGCGACCCAACCGCTGTCGCAGTTCATGCAGCGCCGCGGACGCCGCGCGGGACTGCTGCTGGGCGCCGGCGCGGGCATCGGCGGCGGCCTGCTCAGCGCGGTCGGGGTGTGGCTGGCGGACTTCTGGCTGTTCTGCCTCGGCGCCCTGCCCATCGGCATCTACCAGGCCTCGGCGATGTACTACCGCTTCGCCGCGCTGGAGGCGGTGGACGCGGCGCACAAGGGCCGCGCCACCGCCTGGGTGATCGGCGGCGGCCTGTGCGCGGCTCTGCTGGCGCCGACCCTGACGCTGTGGGCACAGGGCGCCCTGGCCCGCCCCTTCGTCGGCGCCTACCTGCTGGTTTCGCTGCTCGCCGCGCTGGCCGTGCCGCTGCTCCTGGGCCTGCGCCAGGGTGCGCTGCCACCGCCGGCCCGGCGCGGCTGGGCGGGCATGCGCGCCCTGCTGGCGCGGCCGCGGGTGCGCGCCGCAGTGCTGATCACCGCGATCGGCAACGGCCTGATGGTCCTGGTGATGAATGCCACGCCCCTGGCGATGAGCTTCTGCGGCCTGCCGCTGGAGGCCGGCGCCGAGGTGATCCGCTGGCACATGGTCGGCATGTTCCTGCCGGCCTTCGTCGCCGGCCCGCTGGTGGACCGCCTGGGCTGCCCACGGGTGGCGCTGCTCGGCATCGTGCTGCTGGCGGCCAGCGCCGCCATCGCCCTGAGCGGCGAGCGGCACGCCTACTTCCTGATTTCGTCCCTGCTGCTCGGCATGGGCTGGAACCTGATGCTGGTGGCCGGCACCACCCTGCTCGGCCAGGGCCACGGGCCCGAGGAAAGCGGCCAGGCGCAGGGCCTGATGGAACTGGGCAACGGCGGTGTGGCGGCGGCCGCCTCGTTCGCCTCGGGCGCGCTGATCAGCGGCCTGGGCTGGAGCCCGGTGAACCTGGCGATGCTCGGTCTGCTGGCGGTGGCGCTGGCCGCGCTCGCCGCCGGCGCGCGGCAGCCCCGGCAAGCCTGACGCGGCTCATCGGACGCGCCGGTTCACTCCGGCAGCGGCCCGATGGGGAAGAACTCGCCGCCGCTCCACACGCCCAGCCAGGTCCGCCCCTCGATCTGTCGCTCCACCGCCAGCTCCACCAGCTGGTAGAACACGTTGCGGTGCACCAGCGCCTCCAGGTTGCGGCGCACATGCAGGTAGGGCGAGGGCTCCTGGGTCTCGGGGTCCAGCTCCACCCGCAACGGGTGCTCGGTACCGGCCTCGATCTCCTCGTCGACATTGGTGGTGAAGCGCAGCACCTGCACCTCGCCCTCGCCGACGACCTGCAGCGTCACCGCCACGAACGGCGCGTCGTCGACCACGATGCCGACCTTCTCCACCGGGGTGATCAGGAAGTACTTGTCGTCGTCGCGGCGGATGATGGTGGAGAACAGCTTGACCATGGGCTTGCGCCCGATCGGCGTGCCCAAGTAGTACCAGGTGCCGTCCCGGGCGATGCGCATGTCGATGTCGCCACAGAAATCGGGGTTCCACAGGTGCACCGGCGGCAGGCCCTTGCCTTCGCCCTTGGGAATCTGCGCCAGCAGGTCGTTGGCCTTGCCCGGGTCGCTCATGCTTGTCTCCTTCTGCTCAGCGGGCGCTCACGCCCAGCAACGTCCGCGCGTACTGCTCGAACGGCGCGCGCAGCTGGTCGGCCGGCTGGTTGTCGTAGAGTGTCAGAAAACCGCCTCGGTTGCGGATGCGTGCGGTGTCCACCAGGTAGCGGGTGCTGGTCTCGATCAGCATCAGCTGGATCACCCCGGAGTCGACCCCTACCCGGTCCAGCGCCTCCTGGTCCTCCCATTCCGTCAGCGTGCCAATGCGGTCGTCGGCGTCGGCGAAGCGGGTGTACAGCAGGTAGTGTGCGCCGGCCGTGCGCGCGTCGTTCATCGCCTCGTCCAGGCCCTGGGGCGCACTGGCGCGGCGCACCAGCGGGAAGTACTCGACGAAGGCCTTGAAAGCCTCCTGCGCCACCACGTTGGGCCTTGGGTGGGCCTCTCCCGGCGGCACGTAGTGCCCCTGGGAGATGAAGATGAAGGAGTCGGCCTGCAGCCGCCAGGAGGCGGAGCGGCGGGTGTCGCTGTGGTCGAGCACGCCGGCATCGCGCAGGTGGTACTCGGTGCCCGCGGCCATGTCGCTGACTTTCATGCAGCCGCCGAGCGCACCCAGCACCAGCAACAGAATAAAGCTACGCATCGGATTTTCCTCCCTGCCGGCGACGGAAAACCGGCGGATAGAAAGGCATAGCAGCTTCCGCGCCAACAGCTCTCCGCCGCCGCATCTGCTCACAGCCCGCGCTGCCACTCCTGGCGAAGCCCCACGCTCTGCGGCCGCTCGATGGCCTGGCGCACCTGGGCCAGCAGCCTCTCCTTGTCGGCGCCCAGGTTGCCCTTGAGCACCAGGTAGTTGGAGGCGTGATCGCTGCGGAACACGGTGTCGCGCAGTTCCAGCCCCTGCAGCAAGCGCTGCACCTCGAGGAACAGCTGGCGCTGGCCGAGCGGCTGGAAATCCTCGAAGCCGGTGCGGAAACGCGCCTCGCCCATGGGGAAGCTGACCACCAGGGTGGAGAGGAATTCCGGTTGCGCGGCGTTCATCAGGCGCGCCGAGTTGTCGGCGTGCTGCTCGCTCAGGGCGGTGCCGCCGAGGCCGTTGAGGATCATCACCGAACGAGTGATGCCCGCCTCGCCCAGCTTCTCCAGCGCGCTGAGGCTGGAGGCGAAGGTCTCGCCCTTGTTGACCCGCGCCAGCACCTCGTCGTCGCCGGACTCGCAGCCGACGTAGGCCATCCCCAAGCCGGCGTCGGCCAGTTCGCGAAGCTCCTCCACCGACTTCTTGCGCAGGTTGCGCGGCAGGCAGTAGCTGGAGACGCGCCGCACATCGGGCATGTGCTCGCGGATGGCGACCAGGATGTTCAGCAGGCGCCGCGTCGGCAGCACCAGGGCATCGCCGTCGGCGAGGAACACGCGCTGGACGATCAGGCGCTCGCCGGCGCGGCGGATCTCGTCGAGCACCTGGTCCTCGTCCCGGGCGCGGAATTTCTTCTGCGGCGCCGTGTACATCTCGCAGAAGGTGCAGTTGTTCCAGGAGCAGCCGTTGGTCACCGGCAGGATCAGGGAATGGGCTTCGCTCGGCGGTCGGAACACCGGTTCGATATAGGCGATGGGGAATTCGGCAGTCATGGGATTTCTTATGGGAACCGGGCGACGAATCAGCCGCCGATGATCTTCATCACGGTGACACCGCCGGCGAAGGCGATGTCCTGTTTATCCGCCAGCGCGCGCACCAGCAGGCGCTGCAGCGCCGGCAGCGCCTGGTGGCGGGGCTTGTCGAGCAGGTCGCCAACGTAGTGGCGGTTGCTCGACGACAGGCAGCCGTGCAGCCAGCCCGTCGAGGACAGGCGCAGGCGCGAGCAGGTGCGGCAGAACGGCACGCTCTCGTTGGCGATCACGCCGAAGAAGCCGCGGCCGGGAATCTCATAGCGCAGCGCCGTGGCGTCCAGCGGTGCCGGGGCCTGGACGAAGGCATGGCGGCCGGCAACCGTCTCCAGCAGCTCGGCCATGCCGTAGAACTGCTGCTGGAAGCTGGCGCCTTCGCGGGCCAGGTGGCCCATGCGCATCAGCTCGATGAAGCGCAGCTCGAAGCCCCGCTCCAGGCAGTAGTCGAGCATCGGCAGCACCTGGTCGTGGTTCTGCCCGCGCAGCGGCACCATGTTGACCTTCACCTTGAGCCCCGCCGCCCGCGCCTGGTCCAGGCCCTGCAGCACGGTCGGCAGGTCGCCGCCGCGGGCGATGCGCCTGAAGGCAACCGGGTCGAGGGTATCCAGGGAGACGTTGATGCGCTTGAGCCCGCACTCCACCAGCAGCGGCAGCTTGCGTGTGAGCAGTTGGCCGTTGGTGGTCAGGCCGATGTCCTGCAGACCCAGCCGGCTGGTCTCGTGCAGGAAGTGATCGAGCTTGGGGCTGACCAGCGGCTCGCCGCCGGTGATGCGCAGGCACTCGATGCCGGCCGCCTCCATCAGGTAGGCGACACCGCGCACCATGGCCTCGGCGGAGAGTTCGTCCTGCGCCGCCACCAGGCGCTTGCCGTCGGGCACGCAATAAGTGCAGGCATAGTTGCAGGCGGCCGTCAGGCTGATACGCAGGTTGCGGAAACGGCGCCCCTGGCGGTCGACGATCATGGAAGGCTCCGGCGGTGTTCACCCGGAGTATATGCCCGCCGCCGACCGCGTGAGCGCATCATTGGCGGGCTGAATGGCGTCAGGCCGAGGGCGTTTCGCTGTCGCGCTTGCGCTTGTTGCCCATGCGCACGCCGATGTCCATGAGGAACTGGAAAAAGCCTTCCTGATCCTCCAGCACGCCGCTCCAGAACGGCGAGTGGTACAGCGCCACGGCGCCGTGCACCAGGGCCCAGGCGGCGCAGTAGTGGAAGTACGGCGGCACGTCCTCCAGCTTGCCTTCGGCGATGCGGCCTTTGATCAGCTGGGTCAGGCGCTCGAAGTTGGAGGCGCGTATCTTGTGCAGTTGCTCGACCATCTCGGGCACCTGGTTGCCCTTGGCCACCTTTTCCTCCAGGCGATCGAACAGGCGATAGCGCTGGGGGTCCTGCATACGGAATTCGAAGTAGGCGCGGGACAGGGCTTCCTTGTCGCGGGCCACGTCGTCGGACAGGAACAGGGCGTTGAGGTCGCGCTCGTAGTCCAGCATCAGGCGCAGGTAGACCTCGGCCTTGGACTTGAAGTGCTTGTAGATGGTGCCTTTGCCGATGCCGACCGCATCGGCGATCATCTCGACGGTAACGCTGTCTTCACCCAATTCAAGGAAGAGCTTGAGCGCGGTATCGAGAATTTCCTGTTCGCGACGACGGAATTCACGGACTTTGCGAGGTTCTTTGTTCATGAAGTGACTACAGGATAAAAATCGAAGCGCGCCATTATGCCTGTTCAGCGCCAAAATGCACGGATCATCGGCCCAATGCCCAATTTAAACGACGAATTCCCTCTCGATCGCGACCTCTGCTATCTCAACCACGCCGCCGTCGCACCCTGGCCGAAACGGGCCAGCGAAGCCGTGCAGCGCTTCGCCCAGGAGAACATCCGCAGCGGCGCGCGCGACTACCCGCAGTGGCTGCAGGTGGAGAAGCGCCTGCGCGAACGCCTGGCGCGCCTGCTCAACGCCTCGGGCACAGCCGACATCGCGCTGGTGAAGAACACCTCGGAGGCGCTGTCCTTCGTCGCCTTCGGCCTGGACTGGAAAAGCGGCGACCAGGTGGTGATCAGCGACGAGGAATTCCCCTCCAACCGCATCGTCTGGGAGGCCCTCAAACCGCGCGGCGTGGAGGTGGTGCAGGTCAGCCTGGCCGGCAGCGACCCGGAAGGCGCCCTGCTGGCCGCCTGCGGGCCGCGCACCCGGCTGCTGTCGATCAGCTCGGTGCAGTTCGCCAGCGGCCTGCGCCTGGACCTGCCGCGTCTGGGCGCCGGTTGCCGGGAGCGCGGCGTGCTGCTGTGCGTCGATGCCATCCAGCAGCTCGGCGCCCAGCCCCTGGACGTCCAGGCCTGCGACTGCGCCTTCGCCATGGCCGATGGCCACAAATGGATGCTCGGCCCGGAGGGCCTCGGCGTCTTCTATTGCCGCCGCGACCTGCGCGAGCAACTGGCCCTGCACGAATACGGCTGGCACATGCTGGAGCACGCCGGCGACTACGACCGCACGGAGTGGGAGCCGGCCCGCAGCGCCCGCCGCTTCGAGTGCGGCAGCCCGAACATGCTCGGCGCCATGGCCCTGGAGGCCAGCCTGTCCCTGCTCGAGGAAGTAGGGATGGAACAGGTGGCGGCGCTGATCGAGGAACGCGTGCTGCAACTGCAGGAAGGCCTGGAGCGGATCGACGGAGTGCGCCTGCACAGCCCGCTGAACCCGGCGCGGCGCGCCGGCATCCTGACCTTCAGTCGGGACGGCTGGGACAACCAGGCGCTGTTCGCCCGGCTCAGGGAACGGCAGGTGATCTGTGCGCAGCGGGGCAAGGGCATCCGTCTGTCGCCCCACTTCTATACCGACCCGGCGCAGATCGAGCGAAGCCTGGCGGTACTGGGCCAGCTGCGACAAGGCTGAGTGCTCAGCAGCCGTGGCGGTATTCCAAATACGTTTAAGAAACCGCCGCGACCAATCTGGACGATGGGAAATCCTGACCAATACTCAGAAGACTGGTGTGCGGCATCTCCCCCCAAGTGCCCCCCAGTCGAGGTACCGTGGATCGTGTACCTTCGTTTTACTCCTAATGGTCTTGACCCGGATTCATCCCCCAGAACCCGGGTTTTTTTTGCCTGCCGTTTTTACGATGCGACCCGGGCCAGCGGGAACAGCCGCCTGAAGTTGGCCGTGGTCTGCGCGGCCAGCGCCTCGAACGTCTCGCCCCGGACCATCGCCAGAAATTCCGCCACCTCACGCACGTACTGCGGCAGGTTGGGCTTGCCGCGATGGGGGATGGGCGCCAGGTACGGCGAATCGGTTTCCACCAGCAGGCGGTCCACCGGCACCTTGCGCGCCACTTCGCGCAGGGCGTCGGCGTTGCGGAAGGTGACGATGCCGGAAAGAGAGATATAGAAGCCGATGTCCAGGGCCGCCTTGGCCATGTCCCAGTCCTCGGTGAAACAGTGCAGCACGCCGGCCTGCGGCAGTGCCGCCTCGCGCAGCAGCGCCAGGGTATCGGCGCGCGCCTCGCGGGTATGCACGATCACCGGCTTGCCGGTGGTCTTCGCCGCCTCCAGATGCAGACGGAAAGACTGCTGCTGCAGCTCGGCCGCCTCGGGTTCGTAGTGGTAGTCCAGGCCGGTCTCGCCGATCGCCACCACGTTGGGGTGGTTCAGCTCGTCGAGCAGCCAGTCCAGCGCCGGGGTCTCGCCCTTCTCCAGGTCCAGCGGATGCACGCCCACCGAGCAGTCGACGTCGGCAAAGCGCTCGGCCAGGGCCTTGACCGCGCCAGCATTAGCAGCGCTGACCCCGATGCACAGGAAGTGCCCCACGCCTCGGGCACGGGCGGCGTCCAGGGCCGCGTCGAGGGAGCCGTCGTGGGCCGCCAGGTCGAGGCGGTCGAGGTGGCAGTGGGAGTCGACCAGCATGGAATTCTCTGTCTCTGAAATGACGAAGCGCCCGATTCGGGCGCCTCTCGTTGAGCCTGTGCCGTGTTCCTACATGGTGTGGGTCGGGCGGTCCGACTTGAGCGCACCGGCCAGGTAGGTCTCGATCTTGTTGCGGGCGGTATTGTCACCGTCGTTGAACTGCACGCCCACGCCAGCGGCGCGGTTGCCCTGGGCGCCCTTGGGAGTGATCCACACCACCTTGCCGGCCACCGGGATCTTCTCCGGCTCGTCCATCAGGTTGAGCAGCATGAACACCTCGTCCCCCAGCTTGTAGCTCTTGGCGGTGGGGATGAACAGCCCGCCATTGCGGATGAAAGGCATATAGGCGGCGTACAGCACCGACTTGTCCTTGATGGTCAGCGACAGGATTCCGTTACGCGGCCCCAGGTTCGGTGGCAAACTCATGCACTATATCCTTGCAACTTGTCCGACTTTCGATTCTAGCCCGGTCCGGGCAGGCTTGCCCACTGCACCAGCAGGGCTTCGAGAAGCAGCGCACCGTTCAGGTTGGCCTTGCCCAATACTTTCTGGCGCTGCAGCAAAAGCCAGTCCTGCATGGTCAGCAACCTGGCCTGGGGCGTCTTGTCGGCCAGATATTGCACCACCTTGCGCATATCGGCCAGGCCCAGCCCCTCTTCGTCGCGGCTGAGCTGGTAGCGCAGCATCAGTTGGGCCCAGTCGCAGAACCAGTCGAACAGCATGGCCATCGGCAGGTTCTTCCAGGCTTCGGCCAGCTGGCTGGCGCTGGCCTGCTGCTTGAGCAGCTTCTTCACCCCCTCGACCACCAGGGCGCGCTGTTCCAGCACGCCCCGCCCATGCAGACGGCGCGCCGCCAGCGGCGAGCCGCCGGCCAGGGCCAGCAGTTCCAGGCGCTGCTCCGCGCTGCACTCCGGCAGTGCCTGCTCCAACCAGGCGAGGCTCTGCGCCTGGCTCGGCAGCGGACAGGCCTGCTGCACGCAGCGGCTCTTCACAGTGGGCAGCAGACGGCTCGGCTGGTGGCTGACCAGCAGCAGCACGGTGTCGCCGGAGGGCTCCTCCAGGCTCTTCAGCAGGGCGTTGGCGGCGTTGAGGTTCATCGCCTCCACCGGCTCCAGCAATATCACCTTGCGTCCGCCGAGCTGCGCGGTCTGTACCACGAAGCTGACCAGCTCGCGCACCTGATCGACCTTGATCGCCTTGTCCGCCTCTTCCGGCTCCAGCACGAACACGTCCGGGTGGGTACCAGCGGCCAGTAGATGGCAGCCCTTGCACTGACCGCAAGCATCCAGCCCATCGGGACTCTGGCACAGCAGGCGCGCCATCAGGCGCTCGGCCAGGTCGCGCTTGCCGATGCCGGCGGGGCCGTGCAGCAGGTAGGCGTGGGCGTGGCGAGGACGGCTGGAGAGCTGCTGCCAGAGCTGCTCCTGCCAGGGGTAGGCTTCAGCCACGGCAGCGCTCCAGGATGTCCGGCAGCAGGGCGTCGAGGGAGCGCTGCACCGCCTCCAGCGGCTGCGCGGCGTCCAGCACGCGATAGCGCGCCGGCGCGGCCTCGGCGCGGCGCAGGTAGGTGTGGCGCACGGCCTCGAAGAAATCGCGGTCCTCCTGCTCGAAGCGATCCAGCCGGCCGCGAGCGGCGGCGCGGGACAGGCCGACTTCCACCGGCAGATCGAACACCAGGCACAGGTCCGGGCGCAGCTCGCCCTGGACGAAGCGCTCCAGCTCGGCGATGCGCACCTCGTCCAGGCCGCGCCCGCCGCCTTGGTAGGCGTAGGTGGCGTCGGTGAAGCGGTCGCAGAGCACCACGGCGCCACTGGCCAGGGCCGGGCGGATGACCCGGGCCAGGTGCTGGGCGCGGGCGGCGAACACCAGCAGCAGCTCGGTGTCGCTGTCCATCGGCTCGTCGCTGGGTGCCAGCAGCAGTTCGCGGATGCGCTCGGCCAGCGGCGTGCCGCCGGGCTCGCGACTCAGCACCACCTCGACGCCCTGCTCGCGCAGGCGCGCGGCGAGGTACTCGCGGTTGGTGCTCTTGCCGGCCCCTTCCGGGCCTTCCAGGGTGATGAACAGACCGCTCACGGGGTTTCCTTATCTGGGCGCGGGACTGGAGCGGTAGTCGGCGCGGCGCTTGAGCTGGTACTCGCGCACGGCACGGTTGTGCTGCTCCAGGGTTTCCGAGAAGACGTGGCTGCCGTCGCCACGGGCGACGAAGTACAGGGTCCTGCCCTCCGCCGGGTGCAGCGCGGCGTGGATCGCCTCGCGGCCGACCAGGGCGATGGGGGTCGGCGGCATGCCGACGATCACGTAGGTGTTGTAGGGCGTCGCCTCGAGCAGGTGGGCCCGGGTGAGGTTGCCGTTGTAGCGCTCGCCGAGGCCGAAAATCACCGTCGGGTCCGTCTGCAGGCGCATGCCAAGGCGCAGGCGGCGGATGAACACGCCGGCGATCTGCCCGCGCTCCTCGGCCACGCCGGTTTCCTTCTCCACCATGGAAGCCATGATCAGGGCGTCGTAGGGCTTGCGGTAGGGCAGCCCCTCGGCGCGCTTGCCCCACTCCTCCTCCAGCACAAGGTCCAGGCGATTGCGGGCCTGCTTGAGCAGGTCCAGATCGCTCATGCCGCGCACGTAGCGGTAGGTGTCCGGGAAGAAGCGCCCCTCGGGGCTGACGCCCGGCAGGCCGAGCTTCTCCATCAGGGCCCGGTCGTCCAGCTCGGCCAGGCTCTGCTCCAGCTTCTCCTGGCGGGCCAGCGCGGCGCGCACCTGGCGGAAGCTCCAGCCCTCGACCAGGGTCAGGCTGTACTGGACGACCTCGCCGCGCACCCAAAGGCCGATGAGATCGCGCACGTTCTGCCCCGGGAGGAGACGGTACTCGCCGCTGTGCAGCGCCTGGTTCGGCAGGTTGAAGCGCCAGTACAGGCGCAGCCAGAAGGCACCATCCAGCACGCCCTCGCCTTCCAGGCGGTTGATCACACCACCGGGCGTATCGCCGGGCACGACCTCGATCAGGCGCTCGCCCTCCAGCTGGAGTGGCTGGTTCAGCGCGCCGTGCAGGCGCCAGCCGGCCAGCACCAGGGCCAGCACGATCAGCGCCAGGCCGGCAGCCAGCAGCAGCATCAACTTGCGAATCACGAATCAGGAATCCAGAAGACTGCGAACGATGGCCTGCAGTTTACGGGTGAGCGGGCCGGCCGGCCAGACACACCCGGCCAGTTCGCGCACCGGCCAGATGCCGTAGACGCCGTTGCAGACGAACACCTCGTCAGCCTGCGCCAGTTCCTCGAAGGCGATATCGCGCACCGCGCAGGGAATGCCCAGGCGCGCCGCCTGCTCCAGCAGCTCGGCACGCATCACCCCGGCGACGCCGCAGCGCGACAGGTCTGCGGTCAGCAGCACGCCGTCGCGGATCAGGAACAGGTTGCTGAACACTCCCTCGATCACCCGCCCGGACACATCCCGCATCAATCCCTCGGCGAAAGCCGGGTCGCTCCACTCTCCTCGCGCCAGCACCTGCTCCAGGCGGTTGAGATGCTTGAGGCCGGCGAGCAGCGGCTGCTCGGCCAAGCGCGTGGCGCAGGGATACAGGCGGATACCCTCCTGCGCATGGCTCGCGGGATAACTGGGCAGTGGGCTACCCAGCAGGATGCGCCTCGGCTTGCTGGGCTGCGGCAGCGCGTAGCCGCGCAGGCCGTCGCCGCGGGTGACCAGCAGCTTGGCGACGCCATCGCCAAGCTCGGCGAAGAAGGCCCGTAGCTCGGCTTCCAGCACGGCCAGATCGAGGTCGATAGAGAGCCGTCGCAGCCCCTCGCCGAGCCGCGCCAAATGGCGCGGCAGCAGGATCGCCCGACCGCCACGCACGGCGATAGTCTCGAACAGGCCGTCACCGTAGGCCAGGCCACGGTCGCCCAACGGCAGTTCCGTGGCCGGGCGGCCGTCGACCCAGCTCGGCATCAGCCGTTGAAGCGGCGGAACACCAGGGAACCGTTGGTGCCGCCGAAGCCGAAGGAGTTGGACAGCACCGCGTCGATCGCCAGCGGCTTGGCCTGGTGCGGCACGAAGTCGAGGTCGCAGCCCTCGTCCGGCTCGTCCAGGTTGATGGTCGGCGGCGCCACCTGGTCGCGCAGGGCCAGCACGCTGAAGATCGCCTCCACCGCGCCGGCGGCGCCCAGCAGGTGGCCGGTCATCGACTTGGTCGAGCTGACCGACAGCCTGTGCGCGTGCTCGCCGAACACCGACTTGACCGCGCAGGCCTCGGCCTTGTCGCCGGCCGAGGTCGAGGTGCCGTGGGCGTTGATGTACTGCACCTGGTCCGGGTTGAGGCCGGCATCGCGCAGGGCGTTGGCCATGCAGCGGGCCGCGCCGGCGCCATCCTCGGGCGGCGAGGTCATGTGGTAGGCGTCGCCACTCATGCCGAAGCCGGTCAGCTCGGCATGGATGGTCGCCCCACGGGCCTTGGCGTGCTCCAACTCCTCCAGCACCAGGGCGCCGGCGCCGTCGGACAGCACGAAGCCGTCGCGGCCCTTGTCCCACGGACGGCTGGCCCGAGCTGGCTCGTCATTGCGGGTGGACAACGCGCGGGCCGCGCCGAAGCCGCCCATGCCAAGGCCGCAGGTGGCCATCTCGGCACCACCGGCGACCATCACGTCCGCCTCGCCGTAGGCGATGTTGCGCGCGGCCATGCCGATGCAGTGGGTGCCCGTGGTGCAGGCGGTGGCGATGGCGTAGTTCGGCCCCTGCAGACCCAGGTGGATCGACAGGAAGCCGGAGATCATGTTGATGATCGAGCCCGGCACGAAGAACGGCGAGATACGCCGCGGGCCCTGCTCGAACAGCGACTTGCAGTTGTTCTCGATGTTGGTCAGGCCGCCGATGCCGGAGCCCATGACCACGCCGATCCGCTCGCGGTTGGCATCAGTGATCTCCAGACCCGCGTCGCGCATCGCCTGGAAGCTGGCGGCCAGGCCGTACTGGATAAACAGGTCGAGCTTGCGCGCTTCCTTGGCCGACAGGTACTCCTCGACGTTGAAGCCCTTCACCGAACCGCCGAAACGGGTGGAAAAGGCCGACAGGTCCATATGCTCGATCAGGCCGATGCCACTGCGACCGGCCAGAATGCCCTGCCAGCTGCTGGCTACATCGGTGCCCAGCGGCGACAGCATGCCCATACCGGTAACCACGACGCGTCTACGCGACACTGCACAATCCTCTCTTCTCGTTGAAACGGGCCGGCCCGATAAAGAAAAACCGCACGCCTTTGAGGGGCAGTGCGGCTTTTCTGGGCCGAAAACCGGCGATTACGGGCGCTTAGGAATGCGCGGTGATGTAATCGATGGCTTCCTGAACGGTGGTGATCTTCTCAGCCTGCTCGTCCGGGATCTCGGTCTCGAATTCCTCTTCCAGAGCCATCACCAGCTCGACGGTGTCAAGGGAGTCGGCGCCGAGGTCTTCGACGAAGGAAGCGCTGTTGGTCACTTCGTCCTCTTTGACGCCCAGTTGCTCGGCGACGATTTTCTTGACGCGTTCTTCGATGGTGCTCATGTCTTGTTTTCACTCCTATGGAAAATTCCGTGCAGCTGGGCTGCAGTGTATAGAAAGGGTTTTCTAAGTTTCAAGCCGGTTGCCCGGACCCTTTCCGAAACCGCCGTCTTTCGCCGGTCGCACTTTTGTAACGGACTTTAGACTGGTTCTATGACAGTTAGCTGAAAGGCCGAGTCACATTCAGCTCATGTACATGCCGCCATTCACCGGAACCGTGGCGCCGGTGACGTAGGCAGCGCCGTCTGAGGCAAGGAAACCGACCACCTTGGCGATCTCCTCGGCCTGGCCCAGGCGTCCCAGGGGAATCTGGGTCAGCAGCGCCTCGCGCTGGGCTTCCGGCAGTTCGCGGGTCATGTCGGTGTCGATGAAGCCCGGCGCCACCGAATTGACGGTGATGGCACGGGAGCCGACTTCACGGGCCAGGGCGCGGCTGAAGCCCGCCAGGCCCGCCTTGGCGGCGGCGTAGTTGGCCTGACCGGCGTTGCCCATCGCCCCGACCACCGAGCCGATGCTGATGATGCGCCCCCAGCGGGCCTTGGTCATACCGCGCAGCACGGCCTTGGACAGGCGGAACAGGCTGTTGAGGTTGGTGTTGATGACGTCGAACCACTCGTCGTCCTTCATCCGCAGCATCAGGTTGTCGCGGGTGATGCCGGCGTTGTTGACCAGGATGGCCACGGCGCCGAAATCCTTCTGGATCTGCTCCAGGACGGCGTCGACCGAGCCACTGTCGGCCACGTCCAGCATCAGGCCGGTGCCCTGGATGCCCTGCGCCTTGAGCACCTCGCCGATGCGCGCGGCGCCGGCTTCGCTGGTGGCGGTGCCGATCACCACGGCGCCCTGGCGACCCAGTTCGAACGCGATGGCCTGACCGATGCCACGGCTGGCGCCGGTGACCAGCGCGACCTTGCCTTGCAGACTCATGATGCTCTCCTTGTAATCAGGCCAGCGCCGCACGGGCGGCGGCGAAGGCTTCCGGGGTTTCCAGATTGTGGGTGTTGATGCCCTTGACGCAACGCTTGTTGAGCCCCGCCAGCACCTTGCCGGGGCCGCACTCGACCAGATCGGTAACGCCCTGGCCGGCCATGTGGACCACGCTCTCCACCCAGCGGACCGGGCTGTAGAGCTGGGCCAGCAGGTCGCGCCTGAGAACGTCGAGGTCGGCCGGCACGGCGGCCGTGACATTCTGCACCAGCGGAATCCGCGGCGCCTGCCAGGCCAGACCGTTGACCGCCTCGGCGAACTGTTCCGCAGCCGGGCGCATCAGCGCGCAGTGGGACGGCACGCTGACCGGCAACGGCATGGCGCGCTTGGCGCCACGCGCCTTGCAGGCCTCGATGGCGCGCTCGACGGCGGCGGCGCTACCGGCGATCACCACCTGGCCCGGCGCGTTGAAATTGACTGCGCTGACCACATCGCCCTGGGCGGCCTCGGCGCAGGCGGACAGCACATCGGCATCTTCCAGGCCGAGGATCGCGGCCATGCCGCCCTGACCGGCCGGCACCGCCTGCTGCATCAGCTGGCCACGGCGCTCGACCAGCCGCACGGCGTCGACGAAGCCGATGGCACCCGCCGCGACCAGCGCCGAATACTCGCCCAGGCTGTGCCCGGCGACGAACGCCGGGCTCGGGCCGCCCTCGGCCTGCCAGAGGCGCCACAAGGCGATGGAAGCGGTGAGGATGGCCGGCTGGGTCTTGTCGGTTTCGTTCAGGCGCTCTTCCGGCCCCTGCTGGACCAGCGCCCAGAGGTCGTAGCCGAGCGCGTCGGAGGCCTCGCCGAAGGTGTCGCGGATCAGCGACTGCTGGGCGCCGAGTTCGGCGAGCATGCCGAGCGACTGCGAACCTTGGCCCGGGAAGACAAATGCGAGGGAGGCAGACATCGAAACGTTCCCTTATCTGGTCGAAGGAGGCACGGAAACCGTACCGGAAATTGCAGATTGGATGGCGCGGCGGCGCCTGCGGTCACACGACGGTCAGGCTTGGAGAAGGCTCGGCGCCCGGAGTTCAGGAGACGGGAAAGCACGCCGACGGGACAGCGCCATCACAGCAGCAGGTCGCCGAGACGGCCGTGCAGGCGCTGGGGCAGGTTCTCACGGACCTCGACCACGGCCCGACGAATGGCGCTCTGGAAGCCCTCGGCACTGGCCGCGCCGTGGCTCTTCACCACGATGCCCTGCAGCCCGAGGAAGCTGGCGCCATTGTGCCGCGCCGGCGCCAGTTCACCGCGCAGGCGCTTGAGCAGCGGCAGAGCCACGGCGCCCGCCAGGCGGGACACGAAGCCCTCGTTGAACAGCGCCTCGATGCGATCGGAGATCATCGACACCAGACCCTCGCTGGACTTGAGCAGGATGTTGCCGACGAAACCGTCGCACACCACCACGTCGGCCTCGCCGCGATACAGGCCGTCGCCCTCGATGAAGCCGGTGTAGTTGAGGCCCTCGGCCTGCGCCAGCAGGCTGGCGGCCAGCTTCACCTGCTGGTTGCCCTTGATGTTCTCCGTGCCGACGTTGAGCAGCGCCACCCTTGGCCGGTTGGTGCCCTGGGCCTCCGCGACCACCGAGCCCATCACGGCGAACTGGTACAGCTGTTCGGCGCTGCAGTCGACGTTGGCGCCCAGGTCGAGCAGATGACAGACGCCACCGGCGGTGGGCACGGCCGTGACCATCGCCGGCCGGTCGATGCCCGGCAGCGGCTTGAGCACATAAAGGGAGAGCGCCATCAGCGCGCCTGTGTTGCCGGCACTGACGCAGGCGCTGGCACGGCCGCCGCGGACCAGTTCGAGCATCACGCGCATGGAGGCGTCAGGCTTGCCACGCAGGGCATGGGTAGGACGCTCGTCCATGCCGATCACCTCGCTGGCGTGCTCGACATGCAGGCGCGCGCGATCGACACCCGGGTGACGGGCAATCAGTTCTTCGAGGAGGGAGGCTTGGCCGACGAGGACCAGGTGCAGCGAGGGGAATTCAGCCAGACTGGCGATGCAGGCTGGAACAATGAGATGGGGACCGAAGTCCCCACCCATTGCATCAATCGCGATCGTGGCGGACAAGGATTACTCGTCGGAGCCCTTGTCGATCACTTTGCGGCCACGGTAGAAACCGTCCGGGGACACGTGGTGACGCAGGTGAACTTCACCGGTGCTCTTCTCGACGGACAGAGCGTTGGCCTCGAGCGCGTCGTGGGAACGGCGCATGTCGCGGGCAGAGCGGGATTTTTTGTTCTGCTGAACAGCCATAACTCAATAACTCCTAAACGTTTGGGTCACGCTTTAACTGCGCCAATACACTGAACGGGTTGGACCGCGATACCTCGTCCTCGCTCGACTCGGGTGTTTCGACACCGGCCGGCTGCTGGCATTCCTCAGGGTCATGGGCTGGAACGATGGGCAGAGCGAGCAGAAGCTCATCTTCGACCAACGTCATCAGATCCAGCGGATCCTCACCCACTTCCAGCACGTCATAGCCCTTCGGCAGCGACTGGGTATCCGCGCCTTCCTTCACCACCGCGTAATGACATTCGCTGCGGATCGGCAGGGCGACCAGTTCCAGACAACGCTGGCAAACCATCTTGACCTCAACCTCGAGCTCGCTGTGAATAGTCACAGCGCGGCGCTCGTCACGTTCGAAGACCAGCTTCGCGTGCACCGTGCCGGCGTTGTCCGCCAGCGGGTCGCACAACCGCTCGAAACTGGCCAGCGGCGTCTCCCCTTCCAGGGTGACACCGCGATCGGCGAGCTTGCGCGGATCAACGTGAGGTGGAATCGGCCCATTCGACATAGGCGCGGTATTCTAGGGATGCACCCTCCCCCTGTCAAAGGAATTTCCGCCCTGTCCGTCGGCCGCCGTGGCCGCTAGAATCGCGCGCCCAACCTGGAGATCGACCATGCCGCCCCTGGTGCTCGCCTCGAGTTCGACCTACCGCCGCGACCTGCTGGCCCGCCTGCGTCAGCCCTTTACCTGGGCGTCGCCCGATATCGACGAGACGCCGCGCCCCGGAGAAAGCGCCGAGACCCTGGTACGCCGCCTGGCCGAAGCCAAGGCCCGCGCCCTGAGCGGGCAGCACCCCGCGCACCTGATCATCGGTTCCGACCAAGTGGCCGTGCTCGGTGGAGAGATTCTGGGCAAGCCCCACGATTTCGAGCGAGCCCACCGCCAGCTGGCGGCCGCTAGCGGCACCAGCGTGACCTTTCTTACCGGCCTCGCGCTGCTCAACAGCGCCAGCGGCGCGTGCCAGGTGGACGCGATCCCCTTCACCGTGCATTTCCGCCCGCTGAGCGACGAACAGATCACCCGCTACCTGCAGGCCGAGCAACCCTACGACTGCGCCGGCAGCTTCAAGGCCGAGGGCCTGGGCGTCAGCCTGTTCCGCGCCACCGAGGGCGAGGACGGCACCAGCCTGGTCGGCCTGCCGCTGATCCGCCTGGTACAGATGCTGGACAGGGAAGGCATCGCCATTCCCTGACCGCCCTATATAAAGGAAGGAGTTGGCGCGCCCTATCAGCGCAGCGCCGGCCCCTGGAAGCCCATCCACAGCGCCAGCCGCTCGGCCACGCTGGTGCCGAGCTTCTTGGTGAAGCGGTCGAAGGGGTTTTCCTTGCGGGTGAAGTCGACGATGTCCTTGGCCCCCACCACCTCGCGCGCCACGTAGCTGCTGCTGCCCAGGGCATCTACCAGCCCCAGCTGCAGGGCCTGCTCGCCGGACCAGATCAGCCCGGAGAACAGCTCCGGATGCTCGTCGGCCTTGAGGCGCTCACCGCGGCCCTTCTTCACGCTGTCGATGAACTGCTTGTGAGTGGTTTCCAGCACGCCCTGCCAGAAACGGGTCTCGTCCTCTTTCTGCGGCTGGAACGGGTCGAGGAAGGCCTTGTGCTCGCCCGAGGTGTAGACGCGGCGCTCGACGCCGACCTTGTCCATCACGCCAACGAAGCCGAAGGAAGCCGCGGTCACGCCGATGGAGCCCACCAGGCTGGCCTTGTCGGCGTAGATCTCGTCGGCCGCGCTGGCGATGTAGTAGGCACCGGACGCGCCCAGGTCGGTGATCACCGCGTAGACCTTGATGTCCGGATGCTCGCCGCGCAGGCGCTTGATCTCGTCGTAGATGTAGCCGGACTGCACCGGGCTGCCGCCCGGGCTGTTGATGCGCAGCACGATGCCCTTGGTCTTCTTGTCCTCGAAGGCCGCGCGCAGGCTGCCGACGATGTTGTCGGCACTGGCTTCCTCGTCGGCCATGATCATGCCGCGAATCTCGATCAGCGCCGTATGGTTCTCACCCGAGGCAGAGGCCTTGTCCAGCTTCAGCGCAGGCGAGAACAGGGCCAGGGCGCCGAACAGGTAGACGAAGGCCAGCAGCTTGAAGAAGATGCCCCAACGCCGCGCCCTGCGCTGCTCGACCACGCTGGCCTGGAGGGTCTTCTCCAGCAGCTTCCAGGCCTTCTCGTCACCCGACGCCTTCCATTCATCAGACATACTCGCCCACCTCGACAGTACTAACGGTCGCGCGCCCTTCAAGCCAGGCGCGCAATTCGGAAAATTCGTTGATCGCCAGCCGCGGCCCGTGGGCACGCAGACTGCCCAGCGGCTGGGCGCCGAAGCCCACGGCCACCGAGTCGACACCGGCATTGCTCGCCATCTGCAGGTCGAAGACCGAGTCGCCGACCATCAGCGCCCGCTCCGGCGCCACGGCGCAGTGCGCCATGATCTCGTGCAGCATGCGCGGGTGCGGCTTGCTCGCCGTCTCGTCGGCGCAGCGGATGACGTCGAAATAGTCCAGCCAGCCATGGCCTTCCAGCACCCGGTGCAGGCCGCGACGCCCCTTGCCGGTCGCCACGGCGAGCTGGTAGCCCTGCTCGCGAAACACCGCCAGCGACTCGGCGACACCCGGGAACAGCGCCGACGGCTCGCTCTCCAGACTCATGTAGTGCTCGCCATAGCCCAGACGG
Source organism: Pseudomonas sp. GD04015 (assembly GCF_029837675.1). Classification (NCBI taxonomy): domain Bacteria; kingdom Pseudomonadati; phylum Pseudomonadota; class Gammaproteobacteria; order Pseudomonadales; family Pseudomonadaceae; genus Pseudomonas; species Pseudomonas sp. GD04015. The sequence continues at coordinate 50,645 of NZ_JAOEEE010000013.1, forward strand.
AAGCGTTCGATCAGCGCCGCCTCGCGCAGTTCCGGATAGAGCATCTGGATGGCCTCGGGCAGGCCGAGGCCGATGATGCCCTTGATCGCCTCGTCGTCCAACGAAGGCAGGCCACAGCCGGCGGCGGCGCGGTGCATGGATTCGACGATACGGCCGATCGAATCGACCAGCGTCCCGTCCCAATCGAAGATCAGCAGCCGATAGTCAGGCACCGAGGCGCTCCAGGGTCCGTTCCCACATCTCGTCCACTTCCGCCTCCAGCTCCAGAGGCTGGCCGTCCGGCAGCTCGATCTTCAACCGGTAGGCGTGCAGGAACAGGCGCTTGCCGCCCAGCTCGCGAATCTCGCGGGTGAAATCGTCGTCGCCGTACTTGGAATCACCGGCGATGGAATGCCCGGCATGCTTGGCATGGACACGGATCTGGTGGGTCCGACCGGTGATCGGGCTGGCCTCGACCAGCGTGGCGAACTCGCCGAAGCGGCGCAGCACGCGAAACTCGGTGAGCGCCTCCTTGCCCTCGGGATTGACCTCGACCATGCGTTCACCGGAGCGCAGGTTGTTCTTCAGCAGTGGCGCCGAGACCCTCTTCTTCGAGGTCGGCCAGTCACCGCGCACCAGCGCCATGTAGCGCTTGTCCACGCCGTCGCCGCGCAGCGCCTCGTGCAGGTGGCGCAGCATGCTGCGTTTCTTGGCGATCATCAGCAGGCCGGAAGTGTCGCGATCCAGGCGGTGGACCAGCTCGATATCCTTGGCGTCCGGGCGCAATTGGCGGAATGCCTCGATCACCCCGTAGTTGAGGCCACTGCCACCATGCACGGCGATGCCGGCCGGCTTGTTCAGCACGATCAGCGCCTTGTCCTCGTAGACAATGGCCTCCTCCAGGCGCTCCAGCAGGCTCTGCGCCAGCGGCGCCGGCTCGTCGCGCTCGGCCAGGCGCAGCGGCGGCACGCGCACGATATCGCCGGCCTGCAGCTTGTACTCGGGCTTGATCCGTCCCTTGTTCACCCGCACCTCGCCCTTGCGCAGGATGCGGTAGATCAGGGTCTTCGGCACGCCCTTGAGCTGGGTACGGAGGAAATTGTCGATGCGCTGGCCGGCGAGCTCAGGCGCGACCTCGAGCAGTTGGACACCGGAGGTCGGGGAGGCGGGAGTAGTCATGCCGCGAATCATAACAATTTTTTATGGAATTGAAGCACTTAATCATTGCTGCTATAGTCGCGAACGCCGCCAAAAGCGGCCCGGCCAGCGGGTGATCATCGACAATCTGCCATCCCTGCCGAGCGCAACCCTTTCAGGGCGTCAGGCCGTCCGACGGGACTCTCGCCGCACAGAGCGCGAAGAATCCCGGAAACCAAGCCTTGAGCCAAAGAGCCCCAAGCGCGCAACTCGCGACCAGGCTCGACAGACGCGCAGGCCTAGCCTGCGGTAATGCAAACCCGCTTCGGATTCAGCGAGCGGCACCCGATTTCAGCGATACGTGTAGGGTGGAGATGCACAACCGTCGGACAGCGTAGCTACAGGCATTACCCAGACGCTTCACTTTCGTCCGCACCGACCGGTTGATTCCTCCCCTGACTGAGTGCTTCTGTCACCACAGCAAACAGGAGCGTTGTCGCGGCCCCGCCCACGTTGGCCTGGCCGCTGGACACCGGCGTGATTTACGACCACGCCGTACGCGCCCTGACACCGACCGTGAGAGTCGTGTGTGCCAAACGCCGTTTCCGGCAGCCCGGAAACCATTGGTACAACATGAAAAGAATGCTGATCAACGCAACTCAGCCCGAAGAGTTGCGTGTCGCTCTGGTAGACGGCCAGAAGCTCTATGACCTGGACATCGAGTCCGGCGCCCGCGAGCAGAAGAAGGCCAACATCTACAAGGGCCGCATCACCCGCGTCGAGCCCAGCCTCGAAGCCGCCTTCGTCGACTTCGGCGCCGAGCGCCACGGCTTCCTGCCGCTCAAGGAAATCTCCCGCGAATACTTCAGCAAGTCGCCCGAGGGCGGCCGCGTCAACATCAAGGAAGTATTGAAGGAAGGCCAGGAAGTCATCGTCCAGGTCGAGAAGGAAGAGCGTGGCAACAAGGGCGCGGCCCTGACCACCTTCATCAGCCTCGCCGGTCGCTACCTGGTGCTGATGCCGAACAACCCGCGCGCCGGCGGCATCTCCCGCCGCATCGAAGGTGAGGAGCGCAACGAACTGCGCGAAGCGCTGAATGGCCTGGACGCCCCGGCCGACATGGGCCTGATCGTGCGCACTGCCGGCCTGGGCCGCTCCAGTGAAGAGCTGCAGCTCGACCTGGACTACCTGATCCAGCTGTGGACCGCGATCAAGGAAGCCTCCCAGGGCCGCGCCGCGCCATTCCTGATCTATCAGGAATCCAACGTCATCATCCGCGCCATCCGCGACTACCTGCGCCAGGACATCGGCGAGGTGCTGGTGGACAGCATCGAGGCCCAGGAAGAAGCCCTGGCCTTCATCCAGCAGGTCATGCCGCAGTACGCCAGCAAGATCAAGCTGTACGAAGACAGCGTGCCGCTGTTCAACCGCTTCCAGATCGAGAGCCAGATCGAGACCGCCTTCCAGCGCGAAGTGAAGCTGCCGTCCGGCGGCTCCATCGTCATCGACCCGACTGAGGCGCTGGTGTCCATCGACATCAACTCGGCGCGCGCCACCAAGGGCGGCGACATCGAGGAAACCGCCCTGCAGACCAACCTGGAAGCGGCCGAGGAAATCGCCCGCCAGCTGCGCCTGCGCGACATCGGCGGCCTGATCGTCATCGACTTCATCGACATGACCCCGGCGAAGAACCAGCGCGCCGTGGAAGACCGCGTCCGCGAGTGCCTGGAAGCCGACCGCGCCCGCGTCCAGGTCGGCCGCATCTCGCGCTTCGGCCTGCTGGAAATGTCCCGCCAGCGCCTGCGTCCGTCCCTCGGCGAGACCAGCGGCATCGTCTGCCCTCGCTGCAACGGCCAGGGCATCATCCGTGACGTCGAGTCCCTGTCGCTGGCCATCCTGCGCCTGATCGAGGAAGAAGCCCTGAAGGACCGCACCGCCGAGGTCCGCGCCCAGGTGCCGATCCCGGTCGCCGCCTTCCTGCTCAACGAGAAGCGCAACAGCATCACCAAGATCGAGCTGCGCACCCGCGCGCGCATCGTGATCCTGCCGAACGACCACTTGGAAACCCCGCACTTCGAAGTCCAGCGCCTGCGCGACGACAGCCCGGAAGTGCTGAGCGGCCAATCCAGCTACGAGATGACCCCGGCGGAAGTCGAGGACGCCCAGCCGGCCAGCGCCACCCGCACCCTGGTTCGCCAGGAAGCCGCGCTGAAGACCACCCCGCCGCGCCCGGCAGCACCCGCTCCGGCAGCGCCGCTGGCTCCGGCGGCACCCGCCCCGCAGCCAAACCTGTTCAAGGGCCTGGTCAAGTCACTGGTCAGCCTGTTCGCCGGCAAGGAAGAAGAACAGCAGCCGGTCGCCGAGGCCAAGCCGGCCGAGCGCAAGCCGCGCAGCGAAGAGCGCCGCAACGGCCGCCAGCAGAACCGTCGCGACGGTCGTGGCAACCGCGAGCGCGGTGAACGTGGTGAGCGCAGCGAGCGTGGTGAACGCGAAGAGCGCAAACCGCGTGAAGAGCGCCAGCCTCGCGAAGCCCGCGAGCCGCGCGAAGAACGTCAACCGCGGGAAGCCCGTGAAGAACGCCAGCCCCGCGAGGAGCGCCAGGAGCGTCAACCGCGCGAGGCTCGCGAGTCGCGTGAAGGCCGTGAAGGCCAGGAGAACCGCCGCGAACGTGGCGAGCGCCAGCCGCGTGAGGGCCGCGAGCCGCGCGAAGAGCGCCGCCGCGAGCTGCGCGAGCCACTGGACGCCGTCGCCGCGAATGGTGAAGAGCAGCAGGAACAGCGCGCCGAGCGCAAGCCACGCGAAGAGCGCCAGCCGCGTCCGCCGCGCGAGGAGCGCCAACCGCGCACCGAGCAAGCCGAGGCTGCCAGCGAGGAAGAAGTGCTGCTGAACGGTGAACAGGCCGAAGACGATCAGGAAGGTGGTGAAGGCGGTGATCGCCCACGCCGCCGCTCCCGCGGTCAGCGTCGTCGCAGCAACCGCCGCGAGCGCCTGCGCGACGCCGACGGTAACCCGATCGCCGACGAGGGTGAAGAGGTTGCAGCAGAGGTGGAAGCCGGCACCGAGGGTGGTACCACCACCGCCGCCGAAAGCGCTGCAGTCGCCGTCGCCACCGCAGTGACCATCGCCGCCGAAGCCGAAGATGCGCCGACCCAGCCGGAGCAGGCCCCAGTGGTCGAGCAACCCGTGCAGGCTGAAAGCAGCCCGGTAGTCGAAGAACCCGCCCCCGCTCCGGCCGTCGTGGCCGAACCGGTTGCCGAGCCTACTCCGACGGAGCAGCCGGAGCCGGTCGCCCCGGTCGCCGAGGCACCTGCCGCTCCGGCCAGCGCGCCCCAGAGCGCCGGCGGTCGCGCACCGAACGATCCGCGCGAAGTGCGTCGCCGTCAGCAGGAGGCCGCGCGCCTGGCAGCCGAAGCCGCCAAGGTCGCGGAAGCCGCTCCGATCGAGGCCGCCCCGGTGGTCGAGCAGGCTCCGGTGGAAGCACCAGTGGCCGAAGCCGCTCCGGCTCCCGAGGTCGAGGAAACCGCGGCTGCCGCGGAACCGCAGGCCGAAGTCGCCAGCGAGCCGGTAGCCGAGGCGACCAGCGAAGCACAGGTCGAGCAGCCTGAAGCCCCTGCCGATGACGAAACCGCCGTGTCCAAGGCGGACGAGCAAGAGCAGGAAGCTAAACCGCAGCACTGATGGCCGCGGAACATGAAAAAGGGGATGCCTAGGCATCCCCTTTTTCTTTGGTTATGTCCACGTTGGTTGTCGCACATTCCTGTGGAAGCGGATTTATCCGCGAATGTCGCAGCCAATCGGAATGCCGTCCATAACCGCTCACACAAACGCAGGATTGCACCACCAGCACGTCACGGGGCGTAGCCTTTTCTACCCGCACTGATCATCTGCACGCAGTCAGGGCCCCAGGAATGCCGAGTCTTGACCCGAGCCTGGATTCCCGCCTACGCGGGAATGACAGAGATTTCCTACCTTGTCCGTAATAGGGCCCCTCACCCGAGGCCCTGCCTGCTCCATCAGGGCCATCGGGTGGAACAGCGGCTGTACGCACATCCCAACGCCCGTCGTCCCCGCGAAGGCGGGGATCCAGGGATACGGCACCTGGCCCCCGCATGGATTCCCGCCTACGCGGGAATGACGGGATGTTCTGGCTGCCTTGTCCGTACAGGACCTTCAGCCGATTGCCCGGATGACAAGTCGGAACGCGCTTGCGGCCGCCGGATGTTTGCGGCAGAATTCGCGCCGTCCTAGGGGAGTAGTCTCCCGTGAGCGCCCTGCTCACCCGGCATGCGTCAACACACTTGCTCCGCAGAGCATGGCGCATGCGACCCAAGGCCTTCGTGGCCTGGCGGTTTGACAAGACCTATGACACGCACACCTTGCCCGGGGCGGGAAGGTAGTACGTGTCATAGAACAGTCGAACCCGCCCCTTAGGAATGCCTGATGTTGGAATCCCTGTTCGTCCCCACCGGAATCGTCGCCCTCGCCGAAATCGGCGACAAGACGCAGCTGCTCGCCCTGCTGCTGGCGTGCCGCTTCCGTCGGCCCTGGCCGATCATCTGGGGCATCGTCCTCGCCACCCTCGCCAACCACTTCGCCGCGGGCGCCGTGGGCAACTGGGTCGCCGGCTTCTTCTCGCCGACCACGCTGAGCTGGATTCTCGCCGCCTGCTTCGCTGCCGTGGCGCTGTGGACGCTGGTGCCGGACAAGCTGGACGATGAAGAGGAATCCCACCTCAAGCGCTTCGGCCCCTTCCTGACCACGCTGATTGCCTTCTTCCTCGCCGAGATGGGCGACAAGACCCAGATCGCCACGGTGATGCTGGCGGCGCAGTACCCCGACTTCCTCATGGTGGTGATCGGCACCACGCTGGGCATGCTGATCGCCAACGTGCCGGTGGTGCTGGCCGGCAACTTCGCTGCGGATCGCCTGCCCCTGGCCCTGATCCGCCGCCTCGCCGCCCTCGCCTTCGCCGCGTTGGCGATCTATGCGGTCTGCCAGGCGCTCGGCCTGGTCGGCGGGCTCTGATGCCGAACGGCGGAAACGGGTAGCCCAGCGGGTCTTCCGGAGTGCCTCGGCATTGGTAATCTGACCGACGAATCGCGCAGCTCCAGTGCTGAAGGAGCGGTACATGTCCCTGGAAGAAATGAAGAAGCGCGTGCGCCAGCATGTCGACCTGAGCTGGAACCGGGGCCGCCTGGCACTCGCCGAGCAGATGCACGGCCCCGATTTCATCTACAAAAGCTCGTTCATCGGCCAGCCGCTGAGCAGCTCGGCCTTCGCGCGCATGGTGCAGGAAATCCGCCAGGCCATGCCCGACCTGGAGGTGGTGATCGAGGAATGCATCGCCGAGGGCAACAAGGTGGTGACCTGGAGCACCCTGATCGGCACGCTGGAGAAGCCCGCCCTGGGCTACCCGGCCAGCGATAAGGTGCTGAGCATCTCCGCCATGGCCTTCTGGACGCTGACGCCGACCGGCAGCATTCGCGAGATCTGCACCATGTTCGACATGGAAAGCTTCCACGCCCAGCTCGGCCTGGCGAACCGCCCTATCGCGGCAAAGACTCAACCCTGAAAGGGAAACGGCGCCCTCGGCGCCGTTTTTCTTTCATTTCCTGGCCTGCTCGTAAAGTGGCATCACCTTCGGGATGGCCGCCTGCAGAGAGGCGATGCGGCTGCCCGACGACGGGTGGGTGCTCATAAACTCGGGCGGCGCGCCGCCACCGGCCTGGCTCATCTTCTGCCACAGGCTGATCGCCGCGTTCGGATCGTAGCCGGCGCGTGCCGACAGCTCCAGGCCGATGATGTCGGCCTCGTTCTCGTTGCTCCGGCTGTTGGGCAGTGTCATCAGGTACTCCACCCCGGTATTGGCCATCTGCAGGCTGCCCTCCCCCACGCCGAGGACCGCGCCCAGCTGGGTCGCCATCTGCACGCCGTAGGCCTTGGACATGGCCTCGCGGCTATGCTCGCGCAGGGCGTGGGCGATCTCGTGCCCCATGACCGCGGCCAGTTCGTCGTCGGTGAGCTGCAATTTCTCGATCAGGCCGCTGTAGACGATGATCTTGCCACCGGGGCCGCAGTTGGCGTTGAGCTCGTCGCTCTTGATCAGGTTGACCTGCCAGTCCCACTGCGCGGCGTCGGCGCGGAATACCGGAGCCTGGGCGATCAGCCGCTTGGCGATGGCGCTCACCCGCCTGGCGTTGGCGCTGTTGGTGTCCAGGGCGCCCTGCCCCGAGGCTTCGCTGAGGGTCTTCTGGTAGGCCTGCGAGTACATGCTGTCGACCTCCTGGGCGGACAGCATGCTGAACATGTACTGCTTGCGCTCGACCCCCACCGCGCCGCCGCTGGTGGTGTTCACGGCCTGGCAGGCGGCGAGCAGGGAAAGACCGACCAGGACGGAGAGACGGATTGAGTTGGACATGGCGAATCTCCAGGCTGTAATGCAGGCGCCCTATGCTAGGGCGCCACGAACCGACCGACAACGTTCGACCTTGCACTCAGACCATGGGCGATCTTTGCTAGTTGCAGGGCCCCGCTCATGAATTGCCCATGGGCGGCCGATAAGCCAGGGACAGGCGAAGAAACCAACGCTGTGGGAGTCCCTATGCGATTCAAGTCCATCCAGTTTTCCGTCGCCTTCCTGGCCGGCGCAAGCATCCTGGCCGTGGTAGTGGCGCTGGTGCTGTACGCCCTGTTCGCCGGAACCCACACCCAGGCGCTGGTCCAGCAACGCACCCAGGAACTGTTGCAGGAGTCCATCCACCAGCGCCTGCGCGCCATCGCCGATGCCCAGGTCGGCAAGCTGCAGCGCCAGTTCGAGCAGCCCATGCTGCTGTCCAAGTCCATTGCCACCCTCAACAGCCGGCTCGGCCAGACTCTGGCCGGCGGCACGGTGCTGGGCACCAGCCGGGAAGAACTGAGCGCGCTGCTCGGCGAGTACCTGAAGGACAACCCCGATCTCGTCGACGTGTACATCGGCTGGGAAGCCAATGCCTTCGACCAGGACGACGACCTCTACGCCGGGCAGAAGGAAAACGGCTACGACGCCAGCGGGCGCTTCATGCCCTGGTGGTACCGCGACGGCGGCCAACTCAAGCTCGAGCCACTCACCGTCGAGATGATGGAAGACCAGAAGCGCCAGGCCACCGGCGTGCGCACCGGCGAGTACTACCTGTGCCCGAAGGAGACCGGCAAGCCCTGCGTGATCGACCCGGCCTCCTACGACTTCGGCGGCAAGCAGGTGCTGGTCGCCTCGTTCAACGCCCCGATCACGGTCGGCGGCCAGTTCAAGGGCATCGTAGGCAGCGACCTGGCCCTCGACTTCATCCAGGACCTGCTCAACCAGGCCAAGCAGCAGCTCTACGACGGCGCCGGCGAGCTGGCCCTGATCTCCGCCAACGGCAGCCTGATCGCCGCCACCAAGGACGCCGGCCTGATCACCCAGCCCGCCGTCAAGGCAGTGAACGCCGAGCTGCTGCAGCAGTTCAAGCAGAGCGGCGGTGACGCGACCATCCTGCGCGTGGACGAGCAGAACAACCTGATCCAGCTGCTGCAGCCCTTCCGCGTGGCCGGCACCGAGACCCGCTGGGCCCTGGCCATCGAACTGCCCACCGAGGCGGTGCTGGCGGAGTTGCGCCAGCTGCAGGGCGAACTGACGGAGCAGGCCCGCAAGGACACCCTTGGCATGACCGTGGTCGGCCTGCTGATCGCCGCCGCCGGCCTGTTGGTGATCTGGTTCGTCGGCTACGGCATCGCCCGGCCGCTGCGGCAGATGGTCGGCATGCTCGACGACATCGCCAAGGGCGACGGCGACCTCACCGTGCGCCTGCAGGTGGACCGCGCCGACGAGCTGGGACAGATCGCGACCGGCTTCAACACCTTCCTCAACAAGTTGCAGAACATGATCCGCGACGTGGTGACCTCGGTGCAGAAGGTCAGCGACTCGTCGGAGTACACCGCCGACATCGCCATCCGCACCAACCAGGGCGTGCAGCGGCAGATGGCGGAGATCGACCAGGTCGCCACCGCCGTGCAGGAGATGAGCGCCACCGCCCAGGACGTGGCACGCAACGCTACCCAGGCGGCGGAGGCGGCCAACCACGCCGACCACTCGGCCAACGATGGCAAGCGCATCGTCGAGGGCACCTCCAAGGCGATTTCCGCCCTCGCCAACGAGATCGGCCGTGCCGTGGGCGTGGTGCAGACGCTGGCCAAGGACAGCGAGAACATCAATGCGATCCTGGTCGCCATTCGCGGCATCGCCGAGCAGACCAACCTGCTGGCGCTCAACGCGGCCATCGAGGCCGCACGGGCCGGCGAGCAAGGGCGCGGCTTCGCCGTGGTGGCCGACGAGGTGCGCAACCTGGCGCAGAAGACCCAGCAGGCGACCGAGGAAATCCAGTCGATGATCCAGCAGCTGCAGAACGGCACGCGCGAAGTGGTCAACGTGATGGAGCAGAGCCAGGCGCGCACCGACGACAGCGTGCAGCAGGCCCAGGCCGCGGCCCAGGCGCTGGAGTCGATCACCCAGGCGGTGTCGGTGATCAACGACATGAACACCCAGATCGCCAGCGCCGCCGAGGAACAGAGCGCGGTGGCCGAGGACATCAACCGCAACGTCACCAATATCGGCCAGGTCGCCGGCGAAGTGGCGGGTGGCGCCGACGAGGCCAGCGGCGCCAGCGCCGAGCTGACCAAACTGGCCGAGCAGCAGCGGCGGCTGATCAATCAGTTCCGGGTTTGATGCCAGGGACTTATGTAGGAGCGGCCTTGGCCGCGATACCTGGGGGCTGCGGGGATCGCGGCCAAGGCCGCTCCCACCAAGCCGGTCAGGTCTTGTGTGCCCAGCGCTGGCGCAACCACTCCAGGTCTTCCGGACGGGTGATCTTCAGATTATCCGCCCGGCCTTCCACCAGCTTCGGCGCCAGCCCGGCCCACTCCAGGGCCGAGGCCTCGTCGGTCACCGCCACGTCGGCCACCAGAGCATCGGCGAGTGCCCGGTGCAGGGCGGCGAGACGAAACATCTGAGGCGTATAGGCCTGCCAGATCAGGCTGCGGTCCACGGTTTCCGCCACGCGCCCGTCGGCGCCGGCACGCTTGAGGGTGTCGCGGGCGGGCACCGCCAGCAGGCCGCCGACCGGGTCGTCGGCCAGCTCCTGCAGCAGCAGGTCGAGATCACTGCGCGCCAGATTGGGCCGTGCGGCGTCATGCACCAGCACCCAGTCGTCCGGCTGGGCGCCCAGTTCGATCAGCTGCAGCAGGCCGGCCAGCACCGAGTCGGCCCGCTCGGCGCCACCCTCGGCACGCTGGATGCGCGGATCGTCGGCGCAGGACAGCGTCGGCCACCAGGGATCGTCCGCCGCCAGGCTGAGCACCAGCCCGCGCAACCGCGGATGATCGAGGAAACAGTGGAGGGTGTGTTCGAGGATGGTCCGCCCGGCCAGGGCCAGGTACTGCTTGGGACGGTCCGCGCGCATGCGCGAACCGATGCCGGCAGCGGGGATCACCACCCAGAAGGAAGGAAGTTCGCGGCTGCTCATTCGGCCAACTGGTAGAGGGTTTCGCCTTCCTTGACCATGCCGAGTTCGTGGCGGGCGCGCTCTTCGACGGTCTCCATGCCTTTCTTCAGCTCCATCACCTCGGCTTCGAGGATGCGGTTGCGTTCGAGCAGGCGCTCGTTCTCGCCCTGCTGCTCTTCGATCTGCCGGTTCAGTTCGGTCACCTGGGCCAGGCTGCCTTCGCCCACCCAGAGGCGGTACTGCAGCCCGGACAGGACCAGCACCAGGGCAACGAACAGCCAGTAGGGAGCTTTCGACATCGGAACGGAGTTATCCATGTGAAAAGGGCAGCTTGCGCTGCCCTTTTACCATTCCCGGCTTAGCCGCGGAACTCGGCGCGGCCCTTGTAGGGTGCCTTTCCGCCGAGCTGCTCTTCGATGCGCAGCAGCTGGTTGTACTTGGACACGCGGTCGGAACGGCACAGGGAACCGGTCTTGATCTGACCGGCGGCAGTGCCTACGGCCAGGTCGGCGATGGTGCTGTCCTCGGTCTCGCCGGAGCGATGCGAGATCACGGCGGTAAAACCGGCGGCCTTGGCCATCTGGATGGCTTCCAGGGTCTCGGTCAGCGAGCCGATCTGGTTGAACTTGATCAGGATCGAGTTGCCGATCTTCTCGTCGATGCCGCGCTTGAGGATCTTGGTATTGGTCACGAACAGGTCGTCGCCGACCAGTTGCACCTTGGCGCCGATCTTGTCGGTCAGCACCTTCCAGCCAGCCCAGTCGGACTCGTCCATGCCATCTTCGATGGAAATGATCGGGTAGCGCTGGGTCAGGCCGGCCAGGTAGTCGGCGAAGCCTTCGGCGCTGAATACCTTGCCCTCGCCTTCCAGGTCGTACCGGCCATCCTTGAAGAACTCGGAGGAGGCGCAGTCCAGGGCCAGGGTGATGTCGTCGCCCAGCTTGTAGCCGGCGTTGGCCACAGCCTCGGCGATGGCAGCCAAGGCGTCCTCGTTGGAAGCCAGGTTCGGCGCGAAGCCACCCTCGTCGCCCACGGCGGTGTTCAGGCCACGGGCCTTCAGCACGGCTTTCAGGTGATGGAAGATCTCGGCGCCCATGCGCAGGGCGTCGGCGAAGTTCTTGGCGCCGACCGGCTGGACCATGAATTCCTGGATGTCGACGTTGTTGTCGGCGTGCTCGCCGCCATTGATGATGTTCATCATCGGCACCGGCATGGAGTACTGGCCGGGGGTGCCATTCAGGTCGGCGATGTGCGCGTACAACGGCACGCCCTTGGCCTGGGCGGCGGCCTTGGCGGCGGCCAGGGACACGGCGAGGATCGCGTTGGCGCCCAGCTTGCCTTTGTTCTCGGTGCCGTCGAGGTCGATCATCGCCAGGTCGAGTGCCTTCTGCTCACGGGCGTCTTTGCCCAGCAGCAGGTCACGGATCGGCCCATTGATGTTGGCCACGGCCTTGAGCACGCCCTTGCCCAGGTAACGGCTCTTGTCGCCATCACGGAGTTCCAGCGCTTCGCGGGAACCGGTGGAGGCACCGGACGGCGCGCAGGCGCTACCGATGATGCCGCCTTCGAGGATCACATCGGCTTCTACGGTGGGGTTACCACGGGAGTCGAGAACCTCGCGGCCCTTGATGTCGACGATTTTTGCCATCGCGTGTAGCACTCCAAGCTGTTGTCGGGAGGGGATGCCGGTTGCGGCCGACGGGCGCGCACTTTACCGGAGAACTGCCCGATCAGGCAGTCTCGATCGGCGAAAAACTCTTGACCAGGTCATCCAGCTGCTTGAGCTGGGACAGGAAGGGCTCCAGCTTGTTCAGGCGCAGGGCGCACGGACCATCGCACTTGGCCTGCTCCGGCTCCGGGTGGGCTTCGAGGAACAGACCGGCCAGGCCCTGGCTCATCCCGGCCTTGGCCAGGTCGGTGACCTGGGCGCGGCGGCCGCCGGCGGAATCGGCGCGGCCGCCCGGCATCTGCAGGGCATGGGTCACGTCGAAGAACACCGGGTACTCGAACGACTTCATGATGCCGAAGCCGAGCATGTCCACCACCAGGTTGTTGTAACCGAAGGAGGAACCGCGTTCGCAGAGGATCAGCTGGTCGTTACCCGCCTCTTCGCACTTGGTCAGGATGTGCTTCATCTCCTGGGGCGCGAGGAACTGGGCCTTCTTGATGTTGATCACCGCGCCGGTCCTGGCCATGGCGACCACCAGGTCGGTCTGCCGGGAGAGAAATGCCGGCAGCTGGATGATGTCGCACACCTCGGCCACCGGGGCAGCCTGGAACGGCTCGTGGACGTCGGTGATCACCGGCACGCCGAAGGTCTTCTTCACTTCCTCGAAGATCTTCAGACCCTCTTCAAGACCCGGGCCGCGGAAGGAGGTGACGGAGGAGCGGTTGGCCTTGTCGAAGCTGGCCTTGAACACGTAGGGGATGCCGAGCTTCTCGGTGACCCGCACGTATTCCTCGCAGGCCTGCATGGCCAGGTCGCGCGACTCCAGTACGTTGATGCCGCCGAACAGGACGAACGGCTTGTCGTTGGCGATCTCGATGTCGCCGACCTTGATGATCTTCTGGGCCATGGGCTCTTCCTTTATGCCTTGCCGGCTTTCTGCAACGCCGCCTTGACGAAGCCGCTAAACAGCGGATGGCCGTCGCGCGGGGTGGAGGTGAACTCCGGGTGGAACTGGCAGGCGATGAACCACGGGTGGTCCGGGGCTTCGACCACTTCCACCAGGGCGCCGTCGGCGGAGCGGCCGGTGATGTTCAGACCTGCCTGCTCCAGTTGCGGCAGCAGGTTGTTGTTCACTTCGTAGCGGTGGCGGTGGCGCTCGACGATCACGTCCTTGCCGTAGCACTCGCGGACGCGGGAGCCGTCGACCAGCTGGCAGTCCTGGCCGCCCAGGCGCATGGTGCCGCCCAGGTCGGAAGCGTCGGTGCGCAGCTCGGTGGCGCCGGTGGCGTCCTGCCACTCGGTGATCAGGCCGACCACCGGGTGACCGCTGTTCTGGTCGAACTCGGTGGAGTTGGCATCGCTCCAGCCCAGCACGTTGCGGGCATACTCGATCACCGCCACCTGCATGCCGAGGCAGATGCCCAGGTAGGGGATCTTGTTCTCGCGAGCGTACTGCACGGTGCGGATCTTGCCTTCCACGCCACGCAGGCCGAAACCGCCGGGCACCAGGATGGCGTCGACGCCCTCCAGCTTGGCGATGCCTTCGTTCTCGATCTCCTCGGAGTCGATGTAGCGCAGGTTGACCTTGGTGCGGTTCTGGATGCCGGCGTGGTTCATCGCCTCGATCAGCGATTTGTAGGCGTCCAGCAGCTCCATGTACTTGCCGACCATGGCAATGGTGACTTCCTTCTCCGGGTTCAGCTTGGCGTCCACCACGCGGTCCCACTCGGAGAGGTCGGCAGGCTGGCACTGCAGGCCGAAACGCTCGACGACGATGTCGTCCAGGCCCTGGGCGTGCAGGACCGTGGGAATCCTGTAGATGGTGTCGACGTCTTCCAGGGCGATCACCGCACGCTCTTCCACGTTGGTGAACAGGGCGATCTTGCGCCGCGAGGCCAGGTCGATCTCGTGGTCGGAGCGGCAGATCAGTACGTCGGGCTGCACGCCGATGGAGCGCAGCTCCTTGACCGAGTGCTGGGTCGGCTTGGTCTTGGTCTCGCCGGCGGTGGCAATGTACGGCACCAGGGTCAGGTGCATGAACATGGCACGCTTGGCGCCCAGCTCCACACGCAGCTGGCGCGCGGCCTCGAGGAACGGCTGGGACTCGATGTCGCCCACGGTGCCGCCGATCTCGACCATGGCCACGTCGGCGTCGCCGGCGCCCTTGATGACGCGGCGCTTGATCTCGTCGGTGATGTGCGGGATCACCTGGATGGTGGCGCCCAGGTAGTCGCCACGGCGCTCCTTGCGCAGCACGTGCTCGTAGACGCGGCCGGTGGTGAAGTTGTTGTTCTGGGTCATGGTGGTGCGGATGAACCGCTCGTAGTGGCCCAGGTCGAGGTCGGTCTCGGCGCCGTCGTGGGTGACGAACACCTCGCCGTGCTGGAACGGGCTCATGGTGCCCGGATCGACGTTGATGTAGGGGTCCAGCTTGAGCATGGTGACCTTCAGGCCACGCGCCTCCAGGATGGCCGCCAAGGAAGCCGAGGCGATGCCTTTCCCCAATGAAGAAACAACACCGCCCGTGACGAAGATGTAGCGCGTCATGAAAAATCCTAGAAGTCTGCGTTCAAGCGGTCAGCGCCGCCGGGGTATGAGCGCAGGCCGGCCTTGGCCAACCTGAATAAAGCATGCCGCTGCGGGTTCCGAGGGAGCCCACAGAAGCAGTAATAAGACGGGAGCGTAGTCTACCCGAAAGGGCCTTTCAGCTCAAATCCGAGCTTAGCCATCTGAACCGCCACTCTCCCGACGAAGGGCCGTCGAGCCCGGGCAGGTTGGCCACGGCCAGCAGCTCGTCACCACGGTAGAGCAGCGGCAGGCGACCACGCACGAAGGCCGGCACGCCGCGCTCGTTGAGCAGGCGCTTGAGGTCACGATGACCCCGCCCCGGCAGTGCCATGACCTCGCCGCCCTGCCGATAGCGCAGCCGAAGCGGGCCGGCAGGCGGCGCACCCTCCAGAAGTACCAGCCCATTGCCGTCGAGACGCAGCGGCTGCGCCGGGTCGAACCCTTCGGCCGGAGCCGGTGGGTTGAGCAGCCAGTCGCCGCGGAGCCACCACAACCGCCCGTCGGCACGCCTGAGTTCGCCACCCTCCAGTCGCCACACCGGCGCGGCGTCCACTGCCGCATCGCGCAGGTCGGCCCAGCCGGCCCAGTGGTCGCTGTCCGGCATGCGCGTCAGCGGCGCCAGCCAGTGACGCAACGCATTGCGCTGGCGCGGCTCGGGCAACGCCAGCAAGGGCGCCAGCTCCAGCGAAGGCAGCTCAAGCCACGGCAGACCGCTATCGCTGCGGGCCGCCGCGAGATCCAGCTCAGCCAGTTCCGCCAGCAACTGCTCCGTTTCACGCATGAGCTCGGCGGTGCGAGCCAGATTGGCGCCGACCTGCGGCCAGCGCCGCGCCAGCGCCGGAAACACCTCGCGCCGCAGGAAATTGCGCGCCAGCCCCGTATCGGCGTTGGACGGGTCTTCCACCCAGCGCAGACCCTGCTCGCCGGCGTAGGATTCGAGCGCCGCGCGCGGGCAATCCAGCAACGGACGCACCAGCCAGCCAGCACCGAGACGGCGCGACGACGGCATGCCGCCCATGCCCTTCACCCCGGCGCCACGTAGCAGGCGAAACAGCAGGGTCTCGGCCTGATCGTCGCGATGCTGCCCGGTCAGCAGGACTTCACCCTCCCCCAGCTGGCGCTCGAAGGCCGCATAACGGGCCATCCGCGCAGCGCGCTCCAGGCTGGCGCCGCCGTCCACCCGCACTCGCTCCACCTGCAGCGGTACGCCCAGGCCATCGCAGAAAGACTGGCAGTGCGCCGGCCAGCCATCGGCAACCGCCTGCAGGCCATGGTGGACATGCACGGCGAACAGCGGCGGCAGCGCTTCCCGCTCGCGCAGACGCACCAACAGGTGCAGCAGCACGGTCGAGTCCAGGCCCCCGGACAGGGCGACACGCCAGGCCGGCGCGTCGCGCCAGGGCCGTAGAGAACGGAGAAGGAGGGATTTGAGCGCGGTCATACCGCCAGCTTAAACAACAACAGGCCCGAAGGCCCGTCGTGCGATGCGCCTGGCCCGATCAGGCCACGCCGTAGCTCATCAGGCGCTCGTAGCGGCGCTCCAGCAGCTGGGCGTCGTCCAGGGTGCGCAGCATGTCGAGCTGCTCGACCAGCTCGGCGCGGATCGACTGGGCCGCGGTGGCCGGATCGCGATGGGCGCCGCCCAGCGGCTCGGCGATTACCTTGTCGACGATACCCAGGCCCTTCAGGCGCTCGGCGGTGATGCCCATGGCCTCGGCGGCGTCGGGCGCCTTTTCGGCGGTCTTCCACAGGATCGAGGCGCAGCCTTCCGGCGAGATCACCGAGTAGGTGGAGTACTGCAGCATGTTCAGCTGGTCGCATACGCCGATGGCCAGGGCGCCGCCGGAGCCGCCTTCGCCGATCACGGTGGCGATGATCGGCGTCTTCAGCCGTGCCATGACGCGCAGGTTCCAGGCGATGGCCTCGCTCTGGTTGCGCTCCTCGGCGTCGATGCCCGGGTAGGCGCCGGGGGTGTCAATGAAGGTCAGGATCGGCAGCTTGAAGCGCTCGGCCATCTCCATCAGGCGGCAGGCCTTGCGATAGCCCTCGGGACGCGGCATGCCGAAGTTGCGACGCACCTTCTCGCGCACCTCGCGGCCCTTCTGGTGGCCGATGATCATCACCGGCTGGCCATCCAGGCGGGCGGTGCCGCCGACGATGGCGGCGTCATCGGAGAAGTGGCGGTCGCCATGCAGCTCGTCGAACTCGGTGAAGAGATGCTCGATGTAGTCGAGGGTGTAGGGCCGGCGGGGATGGCGCGACAGCTGGGAAATCTGCCAGCTGCTGAGGTTGCCGAAGATGGTCTCGGTCAGCGCACTGCTCTTTTCCTGCAGGCGGGATATCTCGTCATTGATATTCAGCGCGTTGTCGTTGCCGACCAGGCGCAGTTCTTCGATCTTGGCTTGCAGGTCGGCGATCGGCTGTTCGAAGTCGAGGAAGTTCGGGTTCATAGGCGTCCGTCTTGCATCGGCGGCCGAAAGGCCGGGCGGCTGATTCCATCTGGCGCCCTACCTTAAGGGATAAGGCACCCAGGGTCGAGGCCGATGCGGCAGACCTGCGGACTGCCGCTCAGCGGTATTGGAGGAAGACGTTGTCTTTTCCGAACTGGTCACGCAGGGCCTGGATCAGGTTGTCAGCCGGGTCGATGTGCCATTGCTCGCCGAACTGCAGCACCGCGCGAGCCTCGCTGCCGCTGTAATCCAGGGTCAGCGGGCAGGCGCCCTTGTGCTTGCCGAACAGCTCGCCCAGCCAGCGCAGGCGGTCGCCCTGCAGCGCCTCGCGTGGCGCGCGGATGCGCAGGCTCTCGGCCAGGCCGGTGCGCGCCTCCTCCAGGCTCATCACCCGCTTGGCGCGCAGGCGCAGGCCGCCGGAGAACTCGTCATTGCTCACCTCACCCTCGACCACCACCAGGGCGTCGGTCTGCAGCAGCGCCTGGGCACTGGCGAAGGCGTCGGCGAACAGCGAAGCCTCGATCCGCCCGGAGCGGTCGTCCAGGGTGATGAAGCCCATCTTGTCGCCCTTCTTGTTCTTCATCACCCGCAGGTTGACGATCAGGCCGGCGATGGTCTGGGTATCACGGGCGGGGCGCAGCTCGACGATGCGCTGGCGGGCGAAGCGGCGCACCTCGCCTTCGTATTCGTCGATCGGGTGGCCGGTCAGGTACAGGCCGAGGGTGTCCTTCTCGCCCTTCAGGCGTTCCTTGATCGACAGCTCGCGGGCCTTGCGGTGGTTGGCGTACATGTCCGCCTCGGGCTCGGCGAACACCCCGCCGAACAGGTCCATATGGCCGCTGTCGTGGCTGCGGGCGGTCTGCTCGGCCGCCTGCACGGCTTCCTCCATGGAGGCCAGCAGCACGGCGCGGTTCTTGTCCACGCTGGCCTGGTAGGCCTTGAGCTCGTCCTGGTAGTAGGGGCCGAGGCGATCCAGCGCGCCGGAGCGGATCAGCGCCTCCAGGGTGCGCTTGTTGATGCGCTTGAGGTCGACCCGGTTGCAGAAGTCGAACAGGTCCTTGAACGGCCCGCCCTCGGCACGGCACTCGACGATGGCCTCCACCGGCCCCTCGCCCACGCCCTTGACCGCGCCCAGGCCGTAGACGATGCGTCCGTCGTCGTTGACGGTGAACTTGAATTCGGAGGTGTTCACGTCCGGCGCATCGATGCGCAGCTTCATGTGGCGGCATTCCTCGATGAGGATCACCACCTTGTCGGTGTTGTGCATATCCGCCGATAGCACCGCGGCCATGAAGGGCGCCGGGTAGTGCGCCTTGAGCCAGGCGGTCTGGTAGGAGACCAGGCCGTAGGCGGCGGAGTGCGACTTGTTGAAGCCGTAGCCGGCGAACTTTTCCACCAGGTCGAAGATGTTGCCGGCCAGGTCGGCGTCGATGCCGTTGTTGGCGCAGCCCTCGATAAAGCCGCCGCGCTGCTTGGCCATCTCCTCGGGCTTCTTCTTGCCCATGGCGCGACGCAGCATGTCCGCGCCACCCAGGGTGTAGCCGGCCATGACCTGGGCGATCTGCATCACCTGTTCCTGGTACAGGATGATGCCGTAGGTGGGCTTCAGCACCGGCTCCAGGCCAGGGTACTGATAGTCCGGGTGCGGGTAGGAAATCACCTCGCGCCCGTGCTTGCGGTTGATGAAGTCGTCCACCATGCCCGACTGCAGCGGGCCAGGGCGGAACAGCGCCACCAGTGCGATCATGTCTTCCAGGCAGTCCGGCTTGAGCTTCTTGATCAGCTCCTTCATGCCGCGTGATTCGAGCTGGAAGACTGCGGTGGTCTCCGCCTTCTGCAGCATCGCGTAGGTCGGTTTATCGTCCAGCGGAATGAAGTCGATGTTGAGGTCCGGCAGGCCCTTCTTGGCCTGCTCGCGGTTGATCGTCTCCATCGCCCACTTGATGATGGTCAGGGTGCGCAGGCCGAGGAAGTCGAACTTCACCAGGCCGGCCTGCTCGACGTCGTCCTTGTCGAACTGGGTCACCAGGCCATCGCCCGCCTCGTCGCAGGAAGTCGGCGCGAAGTCGGTGAGCTTGGTCGGCGCGATCACCACGCCGCCGGCGTGCTTGCCGGTGCCGCGCACGATGCCCTCCAGCTTGAGGGCCATGTCCCAGATTTCCTGGGCCTCCTCGTCGTTCTTGAGGAAGTCGCGCAGCACCTCTTCCTGGGCGTAGGCGGCCTCCAGGGTCATGCCGACCTCGAAGGGGATCATCTTCGACAGGCGGTCGGCCAGGCCGTAGGACTTGCCCTGCACCCGCGCCACGTCGCGCACCACCGCCTTGGCCGCCATGGAGCCGAAGGTGATGATCTGGCTCACCGCGTTGCGGCCGTACTTGTCCGCCACGTAGTCGATCACCCGATCGCGGCCGTCCATGCAGAAGTCGACGTCGAAGTCGGGCATGGAAATCCGTTCGGGGTTGAGGAAACGCTCGAACAGCAAGTCATAGGCCAGCGGATCGAGGTCGGTAATCTTCAGCACGTAGGCCACCAGCGAACCGGCACCCGAGCCCCGACCGGGACCGACCGGCACGCCGTTGCCCTTCGCCCACTGGATGAAGTCCATCACGATGAGGAAGTAACCGGGGAAGCCCATCTGGATGATGATGTCCAGTTCGAAGTTCAGGCGGTCGATGTAGACCTGTTTCTTCGCTTCGTAATCGGGGGTGTCCCTGGGCAGCAAGACCTCCAGGCGCTCTTCCAGGCCCTCGAACGAGGCGTGACGCAGGTAGTCGTCGATGCCCATGCCGTTGGGTGTGGGGAAGTCAGGAAGGAAGTACTTGCCCAGCTGCACCTCGATATTGCAGCGCTTGGCGATTTCCAGCGTGTTCTCCAGCGCCTCGGGCAGGTCGGAGAACAGCTCGGCCATTTCCTCCGGGCTCTTGAGGTACTGCTCCTCGGAGTAGTTGCGTGGGCGGCGCGGGTCGTCCAGGGTGCGGCTCTCGCCGATGCACACGCGGGTCTCGTGGGCCTCGAAAT
Source organism: Pseudomonas sp. GD04015 (assembly GCF_029837675.1). Classification (NCBI taxonomy): domain Bacteria; kingdom Pseudomonadati; phylum Pseudomonadota; class Gammaproteobacteria; order Pseudomonadales; family Pseudomonadaceae; genus Pseudomonas; species Pseudomonas sp. GD04015. The sequence goes on from NZ_JAOEEE010000013.1 coordinate 70,981, forward strand.
CTTCCTGCTTGAGGAAGCGCACATCGTTGGTCGCCACCAGCGGCACACCGGTACGCGAGGCCAGGTCGACGGCCGCGTGCAGGTGCTCCTCGTCGTTGACCCGATTGGTGCGCTGCACCTCCAGGTAGAACCGATTGGGGAACACCGCCATCCACTCGCCGAGCAGCTCCTCGGCACGCTTCTGCTCACCGGCCAGCAGGGCCATGCCGACTTCGCCCTCGCGAGCGCCGGACAGCGCGATCAGCCCCTCGGCCGCCTCCTTGACCCAGTCGCGCTGGATGATCACCAGGCCGTTGTCCTGGCCCTCGGCCCAGCCGCGGGAGATCAACTCGGTGAGGTTGCGATAACCCTGGGCGTTCATCACCAGCAGGGTCAGGCGCGACAGCGGGCCGTCCTCGTCCGGGCTGGCCAGCCAGATGTCGGCGCCGCAGATGGGCTTGACGCCCGCGCCCATGGCGGTCTTGTAGAACTTCACCAGCGAGCACATGTTGCTCATGTCGGTGACGGCCACGGCCGGCATGCCGGCACCGGCCACCGCCTTGACCAGGGGTTTGACCCGCACCAGGCCGTCGACCAGGGAGAACTCGGTGTGCAGGCGCAGATGGACGAAGGTGGCGGTCATGGCAATCCCGTTGGTGACACAGAAACGATAGGGCCCGGATTGTACCGGGCCTGCCTTGAAAGGACAGCCGCGTCTACGACAGTCCGGCCGCCTCCAGCACCACGCGCACCGGCGCGAAGGAGCGCCGGTGGATCGGCGTAGCCCCCAGGCGCTTGAGCGCCTCCAGGTGCACCGGCGTGGGGTAGCCCTTGTGCCCGGCCATGCCATAGCCCGGGTAGAGCAGGTCCAGCTCGACCATCTCGCGGTCGCGGCTGACCTTGGCCAGGATGGAGGCGGCGGCGATGGCCGGCACCTGGGCGTCGCCGCCGACCACAGGAGCGCTGGGCACCGCCAGTTTCGGGCAGCGGTTGCCGTCGATCAGGGCCAGCTTCGGAACGACGCTCAATCCCTCCACCGCGCGCTGCATGGCCAGCATGGTGGCATGGAGGATGTTCAGACGGTCTATCTCCTCCACCTCGGCGCGGGCAATGCACCAGGCCAGGGCCTTCTCGCGGATCTCGTCGAACAGCTTCTCGCGGCGGGCCTCGGTGAGTTTCTTCGAATCGTTGAGACCCGTGATCGGGCGCATCGGATCGAGGATCACCGCAGCGGTGACCACCGGTCCGCACAGCGGGCCGCGGCCGACCTCATCGACGCCGGCGACCAGCGCCTCGACCAGGGCGAAATCGAGTCCGAGTTGCATCAGCCCTCTCCCACCAGCTTAAGCACCGCGTCGGCGGCCTGCTGCGAGGCATCCTGGCGCAGGGCGCGATGGATCACGTCGAAGCCTTCGGTCTGCACCGCGCCATCGTCCAGCAGCGGCGCCAGGGCGTGGGCCAGGGCGTCCGGGGTAGCGGCGTCCTGGATCAGTTCGGGCACCAGCATGCGCTCGGCCAGCAGGTTGGGCAGCGAGATGTAGGGACTCTTCACCAGGCGCCTGAGGATCCGGTAGGTCAACGGTGCCACCTTGTAGGCCACCACCATCGGGCGCTTGTGCAGCAGCGCCTCGAGGGTCGCGGTGCCCGAGGCGATCAGCACCGCATCACAGGCGGCCAGCGCCTCGTGCGAACGGCCATCGAGCAGGCGCAGCGGCAGGTTGCGACCGGCGAGCATGGCTTCCAGCTGGGCGCGGCGCTCCGCGTTGGCGCAGGGCAGCACGAACTGCACGCCCGGACGCAGCGCGCGCAGGCGCTCGGCGGCATCGAGGAACAGCTCGCCGAGGCGTGCTACCTCGCTGCCACGGCTGCCCGGCAGCAGGGCTACCACCGACTCGTCTGCGGCAAGCCCCAGGGTTTCGCGTGCGCCAGCCCGGTCGGCCTGCAGCGGGATGGTGTTGGCCAGCGGGTGGCCGACGAAGCGCACCGGCACCTGGTGGTCCAGGTAGAAGCGCGCCTCGAAGGGGAACAGGGTCAGCATCAGGTCGCAGGCCTCGCGGATCTTCAGCACCCGCTTCTGCCGCCAGGCCCAGACCGAGGGGCTGACGTAGTGCACGGTGCGAATCCCGGCCTGGCACAGCTTGAGTTCCAGGGTCAGGTTGAAATCCGGGGCGTCGATGCCGATGAACACGTCCGGCTTCGCGGCGATCAGGTCCCTGATCAGGCGCCTGCGCCGCCCGAGCAGCTCGCACAGACGGCCGAGCACCTCGACCAGCCCCATCACCGAGAGGCGCTCCATGGGGAACGCGGAGACCAGGCCTTCGGCCTCCATGCGGGGGCCGCCGACACCGATGAACTCGACGTGTGGATGACGGGCCTTGAGTGCCTGCATCAGGCCGGCACCGAGAATATCGCCGGAAGCCTCGCCGGCGACCAGCGCGACAAGAAGAGGACGGCTCATGATCAGCGGGTGATGCCGCGGGTCGAGGCCTGAACGGAGTCGCGGAACACCGCGACCTCCGGGAACTGGACGGCGGATTCGGCCAGCTCGGCCAGCGCCTGCTCGACCGTCAGGCCCTGACGATAGACCACCTTGTAGGCCCGCCGCAGCGCGGCGATGGACTCGGCGCTGAAACCGCGACGGCGCAGCCCCTCGAAATTCATGCTGCGCGCCTCGGCCGGATTGCCGAACACGGTGACGTAGGCAGGCACGTCCTTGCCGATGGCCGTGCCCATGCCGGAGAAGCTGTGTGCGCCGATGCGGCAGAACTGGTGGACCAGGGTGAAGCCGGAGAGGATCGCCCAGTCGCCCATGTGCACATGGCCGGCCAGCGCGGTGTTGTTGACCAGAATACAGTGGTTGCCGATCACGCTGTCGTGGCCGACGTGCACATAGGCCATCAGCAGATTGTGGTCGCCGATGGTGGTCTCCGACCGGTCCTGCACGGTGCCGCGATGAATGGTCACGCCTTCGCGGATCACATTGTGGTCGCCGATCACCAGGCGGGTCGGCTCGCCGTTGTACTTCAGGTCCGGGGTATCTTCACCGACCGAGGAGAACTGGTAGATCTTGTTGTGCTTGCCGATAACGGTCGGGCCTTTGACTATCACATGCGGACCGACCACCGTGCCCTCGCCGATTTCCACATCGGGTCCGATGATCGACCAAGGGCCGACCTGGACGTCCGCGGCCAACCTGGCCGACGGATCGATGATTGCGCGAGGGTCGATCAAACTCATAGCTTGCGTTCCGCACAGATGATTTCGGCCGAGCACACTTCCTTGCCGTCGACGCTGGCCTGGCATTCGAATTTCCAGATGCTGCGCTTGCAGCTCAGGAACTTGGCCTGCAGCACCAGTTGGTCGCCCGGCAGAACCGGCTGACGGAAGCGTAGCTTGTCGGAGCCGACGAAGTAGTAGAGGGTGCCGTCGGCCGGCTTCACGTCGAGCATCTTGAAGCCGAGGATGCCGGCCGCCTGGGCCATGGCCTCGATGATCAGCACGCCCGGCATGATCGGGTGCTCGGGGAAGTGGCCGTTGAAGAAAGGCTCGTTGATGCTGACATTCTTGTAGGCGCGAATGGTCTTGCCTTCGACGTCCAGCTCGGCGACCCGATCCACCAGCAGGAACGGGTAGCGGTGCGGCAGATATTCGCGAATCTCGGTGATGTCCATCATTTGCGGAAAGCCTTTACTGAAAATAGGGGCGTGCCTCGGGCACGATCAGGCATCTGATGAGGCCTGGTCGGCCGGGGTCACGGCGGCGAGGCGCTTTTCCAGCTCGCGCAGGCGCCGCGCCATGTCGTCCAGTTGACGTATGCGGGCGGCGCTCTTCTTCCAGTCGGCCGCCGTTTGCATGGCGGTACCGGAGGAATAGGCGCCCGGCTCGGTGATCGAGCGGGTGACCATGGTCATGCCGGTGACGAACACGTTGTCGCACACCTCGATATGCCCCACCATGCCGACGCCGCCGGCGATCATGCAGTGCCTGCCGATCTTGGTGCTGCCGGAGATGCCGACACAGCCGGCCATGGCGGTGTGATCGCCGACCTGCACGTTGTGCGCGATCATGATCTGGTTGTCCAGCTTCACGCCGTTGCCGATCACGGTGTCGGCCAGGGCGCCACGGTCGATGGTGGTGTTGGCGCCGACTTCCACGTCGTCGCCCAGCACCACGCCGCCGATCTGGGCGATCTTCTGCCAGACCCCCTTCTCGTTGGCGAAGCCGAAGCCTTCGCCGCCGATCACGGCGCCCGACTGGATGACCACGCGCTTGCCGATCATCACGTCGTGGTAGAGGGTCACGCGCGGCGCCAGCCAGCCGCCCTCGCCGATCACGCAGCGCGCGCCGACCACGCAATGGGCGCCGATGGCGACGCCGGCGCCGATCCGCGCACCGCTCTCGATCACCGCGCAGGCACCGACACTGGCACTCGGGTCGATCTGCGCATCGGCAGCCACCACGGCGGTCGGATGCACGCCGGCGGCGGCCACAGGCTTGGTGTCGAACAGGTGGGAGAGCTGGGCGAAGGCCAGGTAGGGATTGGCCACCAGCAACACATCGCCCTCGTAACCTTCGGCATCGGCCTCGGTCAGCAGCACCACGCCGGCGCGGGTGTCGCCGAGGAACTTGCGATACTGGGCGTTGGACAGGAAGCTGAGCTGATCCGGGCCGGCATCCTGCAGAGTCGCCAGGCCACGGATCGGCTTGTCCGCGGCGCCACGCAGGGTGGCGCCGAGACGCTCGGCCAGCTGGCCGAGGGTGAAGACCGGAGCGTTCATCTTCAGCGCAGCGAGTTCATGCGCTGGATGACCTGACGGGTGATCTCGTACTGCGGCTTGACGTCGACCACGGCACCACGCTCCAGCACCAGATCGTAGTTGCCCTGCTTGATCACTTCCTCGACCGCCTTGTCCAGCTTCGGCTTGAGCTGCTTGAGCATGTCGCGGTCGGAGATCGCCTTGGCGTCGTTCAGTTCCTTGGACTGGAACTGGAAGTCCCGGGCCTTCTGCTTGAACTCCAGTTCGAGGCGCTCGCGCTCGGCCTGTTGCATCTTCTCGCCATCCTTGACCAGGCGGTCCTGGATGCGCTTGGCGTCGGACTCCAGCTGCTTGAGCTTGCTCAGCTGCGGACCGAACTTCTTCTCGGCGTCCACAGCGTATTTCTTGGCGGCGTCCGACTCGAGCAGGGCCATTTGATAGTTCATCACCGCGATCTTCATCTCGGCGAAGGCCGGGGTCGCCACCAGGGCCGCGGCAACCAGAACCAGTTGAGTCAACTTACGCACGATGCACTCCTGCAACAAGACATGTTGTCTAGCAAATTAGAAAGTTTGGCCCAGGGAGAATTGGAAGACCTGGGTGTCCGCGTTTTCCGGCTTCTTGATCGGCGCCGCCAGGCTGAAGCTCAGCGGCCCGAGAGCGGTGATCCAGGTCACGCCCACACCCACCGAGCTGGCCAGGTCGCCGAAGTCGATGTTGTTGCAGCTCGGCGAAGAGGACGCGCAGGAGGTGTCGTACACGTTACCCACGTCCCAGAACAGCGAGGTACGCAGGGAGCGCTGGTCCTTGACGAACGGCAGGGGGAACAGCAGCTCCACGCCACCCTGGACCAGCACGTTGCCACCGAAGGGGAGCGGGTCCTGGTCCGGGTCGGTGTAGCGGCCGTACTGGTCGGGAACGTCGTATACGATCTCGTTTTTCGAGTTACGCACCACGCTTGGGGTACTACGCGGGCCTAGGCTGCTGTCCTCGAAGCCACGTACCGAGTTGAAGCCGCCGGCGAAGTAGTGCTCGTAGAACGGCAGTTCCGAGGTCGAGCCGTAGGAGTCGCCATAGCCGAGTTCGGTATGGAAGCGCAGGGTGTAGTTGTCGCTGATCGGCGTGAACAGCTGGCCACGGTAGTCGAGCTTGAAGAACGACAGGTCGCTGCCCGGCACGGTGCTTTCCAGCACCAGGCTCTGGGAATGGCCACGGGTAGCCAGTACGCCGCGGTTCAGGGTCGATTCGGACCAGCCGATGGACGCCTTCAGGTTCAGGTAGTTGTCGCCTTCCTGGTTCATGAAGTCGATGATCTCGTCGACCGTGTAGCGGCCCGCGTCGATGCTGTCCTGCTGGATGGTCAGACCGTAGGTCAGGCGCGAAGTCTCGCTGATCGGGTAGCCGATGCTCACACCGGCGCCCATGCTGTCCACCGAGTAGCTGGAGACATCGACATCGAGATCGTCGTAGTCGGTGGTGCGGTAGAAGGCGTTGTAGCCCAGGCTCACACCGTCGACGGTCCAGTAGGGGTCGACGAAGCCGAAGTTGTAGCGGGTCTGGTATTCGGAGCGGGTCAGGCCGACACTGACCTTGTTACCGGTACCTAGGAAGTTGTTCTGGCTGATCGAGCCGCCGAGGATCAGGCCCGCATTCTGGGCGAAGCCGATGCTGGCGGTGATCGAGCCGGACGGCTGCTCTTCCACGGTGTAGTTGACGTCGACCTGGTCGTCGGTGCCGGGCACCTGCGGGGTCTCGACGTTGACTTCCTTGAAGAAGCCCAGGCGCTCCAGGCGGGTCTTGGACTGGTCGATCAGGTAGGTCGAGGCCCAGCCGCCTTCCATCTGGCGCATCTCGCGACGCAGCACCTCGTCCTCGGTCTTGGTGTTGCCGCGGAAATTGATGCGGTTGACGTAGGCACGCTTGCCCGGGTCGACCATGAAGGTGATGGCGACGGTCTTGTCGGCGTCGTTGGGCTGCGGCACACCGTTGACGTTGGCGAAGGTGTAGCCCTCGTTGCCGAGACGGCGGGTGATCAGCTCGGAGGTGGTGGTCATCACCTTGCGCGAGAACACCTGCCCTTCCTGGACCAGCAGCAGCTTCTCGACTTCTTCCTGCGGCACCTTCAGGTCACCGGAAAGCTTGACTTCGCTGACGCTGAACTTCTCGCCTTCCTCAACGTTGACGGTGATGTAGACGTGCTTCTTGTCCGGGGTGATGGATACCTGGGTGGAGGAGATATCCATGTTGATGTAGCCGCGGTCCAGGTAGTAGGAACGCAGGCGCTCCAGGTCGCCGGACAGCTTCTCGCGGGCGTACTTGTCGTCGTTCTTGAAGAAGGACAGCCAGTTGGTGGTCTTCAGCTCGAACAGGGCGGTGAGGTCCTCGTCCGGGAATACGCTGTTGCCCACCACGTTGATGTGCTGGATGGCGGCGACCGAGCCTTCGTTGATGGTGATCTTCAGGGCCACGCGGTTGCGCGGCTGGGGAATCACCTCGGCCTCGATCTCGGCGGAGTAGCGGCCCTGGGCCACGTACTGGCGCAGCAGCTCGTTGCGTACGCCCTCGAGCGTGGCGCGCTGGAAGATCTCGCCTTCGGCCAGACCGGACTGCTGCAGGCCCTTCATCAGGTCTTCGGTGGCGATCGCCTTGTTGCCTTCGATCTCGATGGTGGAAATCGAAGGACGCTCGATCACGTTGATCACCAGCACGTCGCCTTCGCGGCCGAGCTGGATGTCCTGGAAGAAGCCGGTCTTGAACAGGGCGCGGGTGGCATCTACCAGTCGGCGGTCGTCGACCTGGTCACCGACATTGAGCGGCAGCGCACCGAACAGGCTACCGGCGGATACCCGCTGCAGGCCGTTGACGCGGATGTCGGTGACTGTGAAGGACTCGGCGTGAACTTCGGCGATCATCAGAGCGGCGAGGACCGCAGGTAGCAGCAGACGTTTCATGAAGTCCTTTCTTATTCCAACTGATAATAAAGAAACTGCCGCGATACGCGGCAGATTCGGAATTCAGCTATTCGATTACAGACGGCTCAGATCGTTGACCAGGGCCAGCAACATCACCCCAAGCACCAGACTGATACCGATCTGAATGCCCCAACCCTGTACCCGTTCGGACAGCGGGCGACCACGCACCCACTCGGCCAGGTAAAACAGCAAATGCCCGCCATCCAGCACCGGGATGGGGAGCAAATTGAGAACCCCCAGGCTAATGCTCAGGTAGGCGAGGAAATTGAGGAAGTCCGTCACGCCCGACTGAGCCGAAGCGCCCGCCACTTTAGCAATGGTTATCGGCCCACTCAAGTTTTTTACCGACAGCTCGCCGAACAGCATTTTCTTCAGCGAATCAAGGGTTAGAACCGTCATGCCCCAGGTGCGACGCAGGCTTTCGGTGACCCCGTCGAGCGGACCGAAGCTGACTTCGCGCAGCATCTGCTCCGGCCACTCCCCTCCCTTGACCCCTACCCCCAGGTAGCCACCCCGGGCCTCGCCCTCGCCCCGCGCGCCCAGCGTGATGGGCAACTCGAGCTGCTCGTCACCGCGCTGCAGGCGCAGGGTCACCCGCTCTTCGGGCCGGGTGCGCAGCCAGTCCACCACCTGTTGCCATTCATCCAGCTTCTGCTCGTTCAGCGCCAGAAGGCGATCGCCCAGGCGCACGCCCGCCTTCCCGGCAGGCCCTTCCGGATCGAGTTCGTTGACCACGGGTTCGACCGCCGGCCGCCAGGGCGTGATGCCCAGGGACGCGAGCGGATCGGGTTCATCGACGCCGCGCAGCCAGTCACGCAGCACCAGCTGGCGTTCGGCGACCAGGGACGAGCCCTGGTCACGCACCTGCAGCTGGACCACGCCGCTCTCGCCGAGCCGGCGGACCAGGCGCAGATTGACCGCCGACCAGCCGGGCGTGTTCTCGCCGTCCACCGACACGATCTCCTGGCCGGCGCGCAGCCCCGCCGTCGCCGCCATGCTGTCCGGCTGGACCTGGCCGATCACCGGCCGCACCTGCTGGGTGCCCAGCAGGGCGATGACCCAGAAGAACAGGATGGCGAGCAGGAAGTTGGCGATGGGGCCGGCCGCGACGATGGCGATGCGCTGGCGGACCGACTTGCGGTTGAAGGCCTGGTCGAGCTGCTCGAACGGCACGTCGCCCTCGCGCTCGTCGAGCATCTTCACGTAGCCGCCCAGCGGGATGGCGGCCACCATGAACTCGGTGCCGTGGCGATCATGCCAGCGCACCAGCGGCGTGCCGAAGCCCACCGAGAAGCGCAGCACCTTGACGCCACAGCGCCGCGCCACCCAGAAGTGGCCGAATTCGTGAAAGGTCACCAGCACCCCGAGCGCGATCAGGGTGCCGAAGAACATGTACAACGCGCTCATTCCACTTTCCTCCGGGCCGCTCAGCGCCCGTGGCGATTCAACCAGTCGACTGCCAGGGCCCGGGCCCTGGCATCTGCCGCCAGCACGGCATCCAGGTCCTCGACCCGCGCCGGGGCGTCGCGATTCAGAACGTCCTCGATGATACCCGCGATCTCGGGGAAACGGATGCGCCGTTCGAGAAACGCCGCCACCGCCACCTCGTTCGCCGCATTCATCCGGGCCGGCGCACAGCCACCGGCCTCGGCCGCCTGCCGGGCCAGACGCAGGCAGGGGAAGCGTTGCTCGTCGGGATGCTGGAAGTCCAGGCGCGCCACCGCGAACAGGTCCAGCGGCGCCACGCCGGAGTCGATGCGCTCCGGCCACGCCAGCGCATTGGCGATCGGCGTGCGCATGTCCGGGTTGCCCAACTGGGCCAGCACCGAACCGTCCACGTAGTCGACCAGGGAATGGATCACGCTCTGCGGATGGATCACCACCTCCACCTGATCGGGCCGCGCATCGAACAGCCAGCAGGCCTCGATCAGCTCCAGCCCCTTGTTCATCATGCTCGCCGAATCCACCGAGATCTTGCGCCCCATGGACCAGTTCGGATGGGCGCAGGCCTGCTCGGGCGATACCTGTTCCAGCGCCGCCAGCGGCGTCTCGCGGAAGGGACCGCCGGAGGCGGTCAGCAGGATACGGCGCACCCCCACGGCGCCCAGGCCACGGGCATGGTCACCGGGCAGGCACTGGAAGATGGCATTGTGTTCGCTATCGATCGGTAGCAGCGTGGCGCCGTGCTCGCGCACCGCCTGCATGAAGAGGTCGCCGGACATCACCAGCGCTTCTTTATTCGCCAGCAGCACCTTCTTGCCCGCCCGTACCGCCGCCAGGGTCGGCTTGAGGCCGGCAGCGCCGACGATGGCGGCCATCACCGCATCCGCCTCCGGATGAGCGGCCACTTCGCACAGCCCGCCCTCCCCCGCCAGCACCCGGGTCGCCAGGCCGGCGGTCTGCAGGGCATCCTGCAGCACGCGCGCACTGCCTTCGTCGGCGGTCACAGCGAAGCTGGGCCGATGCCTGAGACACAGCTGTTCAAGCTCGTCCAGGCGGGAGAAGCCGGTCAGGGCGAAGGCCTGGTAGCGTTGCGGGTGGCGGGCGATCACGTCCAGGGTGCTCAGACCGATCGAGCCCGTCGCCCCCAGCACCACGATGCGTTGCGGTTGGCTCACTGTGCGCCCCAGCCCGCGAGCCACAGCAGCACGGCGAACACCGGTACGGCGGCGGTGAGGCTGTCGATCCGATCCAGCACGCCGCCATGGCCCGGCAGCAGGTTGCTGCTGTCCTTGATACCCGACTGGCGCTTGAACATGCTCTCGGTCAGGTCGCCGATCACCGAGACCGCCACCACCAGGGCAGCGCCGGCCAGGGCGAGCAGCAGGCTGCCGGTCTGCCAGCCCTGTTGCAGGCCGACCACCAGGGTGATCAGCAGGCTGGTGGCCAGGCCACCGTAGAAACCTTCCCAGCTCTTGCCCGGGCTCACCCGCGGCGCCAGCTTGCGCTTGCCGAAGGCCTTGCCGGAGAAATAGGCGCCGATGTCGGCCGCCCACACCAGCACCATCACCGCGATGATCAGGGCATTGGCCTGTGGCCATTGCTTGAGCAACACCAGCCCCTGCCAAGCCGGCAGCAGGATCAGCAGGCCGATCAGCAGCTTGCCGGGCAGCCCGCCCCAGTAGCGGCTGCTGTCGGGATAGCTCAGCACCAGCAGGGTCGCGGCCAGCCACCAGAGCACCGCGGCACCGAGCAGCCAGGGCGCCAGCGCCGGCACCTGCCAGGCGCCGAACAACAGGGCGGCCACTACGACCGCGTAGATCACCCGTTGCGGCTGCGCCTCCAGCCCCGCCAGGCGCGCCCACTCCCAGGCGCCCAGGCTGACCACAGCACCGATGAACAGGGCGAACCATACACCTTCGAGCAGGAAGAACCCGCCCAGGGCGATGGGCAACAGGATGAGAGCGGTGATGATGCGCTGCTTCAGCATTGACGGGCCTCGGCTTCCACCTGTTCGCTGGTCTTGCCGAAGCGACGCTGGCGGCTGGCGAAATCGGCCAGCGCCTTGCGCATGGCCTCGTGCTTGAAGTCCGGCCAGAACAGGTCGGAGAAGTACAGCTCGGAATAGGCGAGCTGCCAGAGCAGGAAGTTGCTGATGCGGTGCTCGCCGCCAGTGCGGATGCACAGGTCCGGCAGCGGCAGGTCGCCGGTGGCCAGGCAGCCCTGCAGCAGGCCGGGGGTGATGTCCTCCGCCTGCAGGTGGCCGGCCTGGACCTCGCGCGCCAGCCGCTGGGCGGCCTGGGCGATGTCCCACTGGCCACCGTAGTTGGCGGCGATCTGCAGGACGAAGCGGTTCTCGCCGGCGGTCTGCAGCTCGGCCTCGCGCATGGCGGCCTGCAGCTCCGGATGGAAGCGCGAGCGGTCACCGATGATGCGCAGGCTGATGGCGTTTTCCTTGAGCTTGCGCGCCTCGCGGCGCAGGGCGCTGAGGAACAGCTCCATCAGCGCGCCGACTTCCTCGGCCGGCCGCTGCCAGTTCTCGCTGGAGAAGGCGAACAGGGTCAGCACCTCGACGCCGGCCTCGGCGCACACCTCGATGACCGCTCGCACGGCGTCGACGCCGGCCTTGTGCCCGGCCACGCCGGGCAGCAGGCGCTTCTTCGCCCAGCGGTTGTTGCCATCCATGATGATGGCCACGTGACGAGGTATTACCGCCGGGGCTTCCTGCTTGGCCTTGCTCACATCACACCGCCATCAAGTCGGCTTCTTTGACTTCCAGGGCCTTGTCGACTTCGGCGACGAACTTGTCGGTGAGCTTCTGCACCTCGTCGGCGGCGCGGCGTTCTTCGTCTTCGCTGATTTCCTTGTCCTTGGACAGCTTCTTCAGCTCGGCCAGGGCATCGCGACGCACGTTGCGCACGGCCACCTTGGCATCCTCGGCAACGCCGCGCGCCTGCTTGGTGTAGCCCCTGCGCGTCTCTTCGGTCAGAGCCGGCATCGGTACCCGGATAGTGGTACCGGCGCTGCTCGGGTTCAGCCCGAGATCGGAGGTCATGATGGCCTTTTCGATCGCGGCGCTCAGGGTCTTGTCGTGAGCAACGATCTTCAGTGTGCGAGCATCTTCCACAGTGATCGCGGCAACCTGGTTCAGCGGCATGTCGCTGCCGTAGGCCGGGACCTTGACGCTATCCAGAATGCTCGGATGCGCACGACCAGTACGAATGGAAGCCAGGTTACGACCCAGGGACTCCAGGGACTTGCTCATACGCTCCTGGGCGTCTTTCTTGATCTCGTTGATCATTGTGCATCCTCCTCGATCAGGGTTCCTTCGCCGCCGCCCACGACGATGTTCAACAGGGCGCCAGGCTTGTTCATATTGAAGACCCGCAGCGGCATCTTGTGGTCGCGCACCAGGCAGATGGCCGTCAGGTCCATCACGCCCAGCTTGCGGTCGAGCACCTCGTCATAGGTCAGGCGCTCGAATTTCTCCGCGTTGGGGTCCTTGAAGGGGTCGGCAGTGTACACGCCATCGACCTTGGTGGCTTTCAGCACCAGGTCGGCGTCGATCTCGATGGCGCGCAGGCAGGCCGCCGAGTCGGTGGTGAAGAACGGGTTGCCGGTGCCGGCGGCGAAGATCACCACCTCGCCGGTGGACAGGTGGCGCACGGCCTTGCGGCGATCGTAGTGGTCGGTCACGCCGACCATGGAGATGGCCGACATCACCAGCGCCGGGATGTTCGAGCGTTCCAGGGCGTCGCGCATGGCCAGGGCGTTCATCACGGTGGCCAGCATGCCCATGTGATCGCCGGTAACCCGATCCATGCCGGCGGCGGACAGCGCCGCGCCGCGGAACAGGTTGCCGCCGCCGATCACCAGGCCGACCTGCACGCCGATGCCGACCAGCTGGCCGACCTCCAGCGCCATGCGATCGAGCACCTTGGGATCGATGCCGAATTCTTCCGAGCCCATCAGGGCCTCGCCGCTTAGTTTGAGCAGAATGCGTTTATAGCGAGGTTGACGACCACTCACCTGCTGAGCCATTGCGTATCTCTCCTGCGGCGTTATTTGGCTGCTTATTCTACCCGGCAGTCAGACCGCTGCCCGGAGAATTGGTGCGGGATGGCCCCGCACTTTGCAAAAGAGGCTGCACGCGCGAGCGGGCAGCCTCTTCGATGCGACAGTGTAGAACCGTCTTACTGCTTGGCAGCGGCTACCTGGGCAGCTACTTCGGCAGCGAAGTCGGACTCAGCCTTCTCGATGCCCTCGCCCACTTCATAGCGGGTGAAGGAAACGATCTCGGCACCGGCCTTCTTGACCAGGTCGCCGACCTTGACTTCCGGGTCCATGACGAAGGCTTGCTCGACCAAGCTGGCTTCGGCCAGGAACTTGGCGATACGGCCCTTGACCATGTTCTCGACGATGTTCTCCGGCTTGCCGGCGATCTTGTCGGCGTTCAGCTGCAGGAAGATTTCCTTTTCCTTGGCAACCAGTTCCTCGGAAACGTCGGACGGGCTCAGTACGGCCGGGTTGGAAGCGGCGACGTGCATGGCGACGTGCTTGGCCAGCTCCTCGGTGCCGCCCTTCAGGACGACCAGCACGCCGATGCGATGGCCGTGCAGGTAGGAGCCCACGACTTCGCCTTCGACGGCGGTCAAGCGACGGATGTTGACGTTCTCGCCGCACTTGGCAACCAGGGCCTCACGGGCGGATTCGCGGGAAGCGATCAGCGGGGCGGCGTCGGTCAGCTTCTGCTCGAAGGCTTCGTCCAGGCTCTCCTTGACGAAGGCCTTGAAGTCGTCCTGCAGGGCCAGGAAGTCGGTCTGCGAGTTGACTTCGATCAGCAGGCCGCGACCACCTTCCACACGAGCGGCGATGGCGCCTTCGGCGGCGATGTTGCCGGCCTTCTTGGCGGCCTTGATGGCACCGGAGGCGCGCATGTCGTCGATGGCCTTCTCGATGTCGCCCTCGGCGGCAACCAGGGCCTTCTTGCACTCCATCATGCCTTGGCCGGTACGCTCGCGCAGTTCTTTAACCAGGGCTGCAGTGATTTCTGCCATGTTCACAATCCTCTTGAAGTGGTGTTCAACCATTCAACCCGGCCACGCCGGGCACAAAATTTGCGACAAAATTCGCAAGAGGCAAAAAGGGGGCCTAGCCCCCTTCTCGCGCAACGGGATGCTCGCTCCCGTTATCAGCCTTCGCTGGCCTCGGAGGCGGCTTCTTCGACGAACTCGTCGGTGCCGCCAGCGGAGTTGCCACGACCACGGATCACGGCGTCGGCCATGGCACCCATGTACAGCTGGATGGCGCGGATGGCGTCGTCGTTACCCGGGATGATGTAGTCAACGCCTTCCGGGCTGCTGTTGGTATCGACGATGCCGATGACCGGGATGCCCAGCTTGTTGGCTTCGGTGATGGCGATACGCTCGTGGTCGACGTCGATCACGAACAGCGCGTCCGGCAGGCCGCCCATGTCCTTGATGCCGCCCAGGCTGCGATCCAGTTTTTCCAGATCACGGGAGCGCATCAGGGCTTCTTTCTTGGTCAGCTTGGCGAAGGTGCCGTCCTGGGACTGGGTTTCCAGCTCGCGCAGGCGCTTGATCGAAGCACGGATGGTCTTGAAGTTGGTCAGCATGCCGCCGAGCCAGCGGTGATCGACGTACGGAGAGCCGCAGCGCGCAGCTTCTTCGGCGACGATCTTGCCAGCGGAACGCTTGGTGCCGACGAACAGAATCTTGTTTTTACCGGAAGCCAGCTTCTCGACGAACGACAGAGCGTCATTGAACATCGGAAGGGTCTTTTCCAGGTTGATGATGTGGATCTTGTTGCGCGCGCCGAAAATGAACTTGCCCATTTTCGGGTTCCAGTAACGGGTCTGGTGGCCGAAGTGCACACCGGCCTTCAGCATATCGCGCATATTGACTTGGGACATGATAGTTCCTTGATAAGTCGGGTTAGGCCTCCACGCATCCCAATCTCCAACCCTTGCGGGCACCCAGGAAATCGTGTCGATACGTGTGCGGGTTAGGCTCTGCGGGCCTACTGCCCGTAAAGCGGCGCGTTTTATACCACAGTCTGCGTCCACAGGCTAGCCGAACCCCACTTTGCCGCGCCGGGCGGCTTTCTTTGTTAGAATCGCCCCCTTCCCTGATTTGCCTAGCGCCATCGGCGCCGAGAGATATCGCATGACCGTGACCATCAAGACGCCCGAAGAGATCGAAAAGATGCGCGTGGCCGGCCGCCTGGCCGCCGAAGTGCTGGAGATGATCGGCGAACACGTCAGGCCGGGCGTCACCACCGAGGAAATCGACCGCATCTGCCACGACCATATCGTCAACGTGCAGAAGGCCATCCCCGCCCCGCTCAACTACGGCGCCGCACCGGGCCGCCCGGGCTTCCCCAAGTCGATCTGCACCTCGATCAACCACGTGGTCTGCCACGGCATCCCCAACGACAAGCCGCTGAAGGACGGCGACGTGCTGAACATCGACGTCACCGTGATCAAGGACGGCTACCACGGCGACACCAGCAAGATGTTCATGGTCGGCAAGGTACCGGAGTGGGCCCAGCGCCTGGCCCAGGTCACCCAGGAATGCATGTACAAGGGCATCCAACTGGTCCGCCCGGGCGCGCGCCTGGGCGACATCGGCGAGGTGATCCAGAAGCACGCCGAGAAGAACGGCTTCTCGGTGGTCCGCGAATACTGCGGCCACGGCATCGGCGCGATCTTCCACGAGGAGCCCCAGGTGCTGCACTACGGTCGCGCCGGCACCGGTGTGGAACTCAAGGAAGGCATGACCTTCACCATCGAGCCGATGATCAACCAGGGCCGTCCGGAAACCCGCCTGCTGGGCGACGGCTGGACCGCCATCACCAAGGACCGCAAGCTCTCCGCCCAGTGGGAGCACACCGTGCTGGTCACCGCGGACGGCTACGAGATTCTCACCCTGCGCCGCGACGACACCCTGCCGCGCACCTCCGCCTGAGCCCACGTATATAGAAGGTAGGTGCGCATGCCCCAGATGGACCCGGAGTTGTTCGACCACGGCCAGTTCCAGGCGGAACTGGCGCTCAAGTCCAGTCCCATCTCGGCCTTCAAGAAGGCCATCAAGCAGGCGCGCGAGGTGCTCGACGAGCGCTTTCGCGAGGGGCGCGACATCCGCCGCCTGGTCGAGGACCGCGCCTGGTTCGTCGACCAGATCCTCCGGGAGGCGTGGAAGCGCTTCGACTGGAGCGAGGACGCCGACATCGCCCTGCTGGCGGTCGGCGGCTACGGTCGTGGTGAACTGCACCCCAATTCCGACATCGACCTGCTGATCCTGCTGGACAGCGCCGACCACGAGACCTTCCGCGAGCCCATCGAGGGCTTCCTGACCCTGCTCTGGGACATCGGCCTGGAAGTCGGCCAGAGCGTGCGCAGCGTCGACGAATGCGCCGAGGAGGCGCGCGCCGACCTGACGGTGGTCACCAACCTGATGGAGAGCCGCACCATCGCCGGCCCCGAGCGCCTGCGCCTGCGCATGCAGGAGGTCACCAGCCCGCAGCGGATGTGGCCGAGCAGCGAATTCTTCATCGCCAAGCGCCGCGAAGCCAAGGCGCGCCACGCCAAGTACAACGACACCGAGTACAACCTGGAGCCCAACGTGAAGGGCTCCCCCGGCGGCCTGCGCGACATCCAGACCATCCTCTGGGTCGCCCGCCGCCAGTTCGGCAGCCTCAACCTGCATTCCCTGGTGCAGCAGGGCTTCCTGGTCGACAGCGAGTACAGCATGCTGGCCTCGGCCCAGGAATTCCTGTGGAAAGTGCGCTACGCCCTGCACATGCTGGCCGGCCGCGCCGAGGACCGCCTGCTGTTCGATCACCAGCGCAGGATCGCCGGCCTGCTCGGCTTCGAGGACGGCGACGGCAAGCTGGCCGTCGAGCGCTTCATGCAGAAGTACTACCGGGTGGTGATGGGCGTCGCCGAACTGTCCGACCTGATCAACCAGCATTTCGAGGACGTGCTGCTGCGCGGTGGCGGAAGCGGCGTGGCACAGCCGCTGAACAGCCGCTTCCAGGTCCGCGACGGCTACATCGAGGTGGCCCACGCCAATGTCTTCAAGCGCACGCCATTCGCCATCCTCGAGGTGTTCGTGCTGCTGGCCCAGCACCCCGAACTGAAGGGCGTGCGCGCGGACACCATCCGCCTGCTGCGCGACAGCCGCTACCTGATCGACGACGAGTTCCGCCGCGACATCCGCAACACCAGCCTGTTCATCGAGCTGTTCAAGTCGCCCCAGGGCATCCACCGCAACCTGCGGCGGATGAACCGCTACGGCATCCTCGGCCGCTACCTGCCAGAGTTCGGCCACATCGTCGGGCAGATGCAGCACGACCTGTTCCACATCTATACGGTCGACGCCCACACCCTCAATCTGATCAAGCACCTGCGCAAGCTGAAGTGGCCGGAGATGGCGGAGAAGTACCCGCTGGCCAGCAAGGTCATCGACAAGCTGCCCAAACCCGAGCTGATCTACATCGCCGGCCTCTACCACGACATCGGCAAGGGCCGCGGCGGCGACCACTCTGAACTCGGCGCGGTGGATGCGGAAGCCTTCTGTGCCCGCCACCAGCTGCCGCTGTGGGACAGCCGGCTGATCGTCTGGCTGGTGCAAAACCACCTGGTGATGTCCACCACCGCCCAGCGCAAGGACCTGTCCGACCCGCAGGTGATCTTCGACTTCGCCCAACTGGTCGGCGACCAGACCCGCCTCGACTACCTCTACGTGCTCACCGTGGCCGACATCAACGCCACCAACCCCAGCCTGTGGAACTCCTGGCGCGCCAGCCTGCTGCGCCAACTCTACACCGAGACCAAGCGCGCCCTGCGCCGCGGCCTGGAGAACCCGCTGGACCGTGAGGAACAGATCCGCGCCACCCAGGTCGCCGCCATCGACATCCTAGTGCGCAACGGCATCGACCAGGACGACGCCGAGCAGCTGTGGAGCCAGCTTGGCGACGACTACTTCCTGCGCCACACCGCCAGCGACGTGGCCTGGCACACCGAGGCCATCCTCCAGCACCCGGCCGGCAAGGACCCGCTGGTGCTGATCAAGGAGACCGCCCAGCGCGAGTTCGAGGGCGCCACCCAGATATTCATCTACGCGCCGGACCAGCACGACTTCTTCGCCGTGACCGTGGCGGCCATGGACCAGCTCAACCTGAACATCCACGACGCCCGGGTGATCACCTCCACCAGCCAGTTCACCCTGGACACCTACATCGTCCTCGACGCCGACGGCGGCCGCATCGGCGACAACCCGGCGCGCATCCGGGAAATCCGCGACGGCCTGGTGGAGGCGCTGAAGAACCCGGACGACTACCCGTCCATCATCCAGCGCCGGGTGCCACGCCAGCTCAAGCACTTCGCCTTCGCCCCGCAGGTGACCATCCACAACGACGCCCAGCGCCCGGTCACCGTGCTGGAGATCACCGCGCCGGACCGCCCCGGCCTGCTGGCGCGGATCGGCAAGATCTTCCTCGACTTCGACCTGTCGCTGCAGAACGCCAAGATCGCCACCCTCGGCGAGCGGGTGGAGGACGTGTTCTTCGTCACCGACGCCAACAACCAGCCGCTCTCCGACCCCGAACTGTGCGCCCACCTGCAGGACACCATCATCCGGCAGCTGTCCCAGGCCAACGGCGAAACCCTCGACCTCGGCTCGATCAGCATCTGAACCCGGCCGCACCGCGCAAGAAAGAGACCTCATGAACCACGCCCTGACCCAGCTGCAGCCCTACCCCTTCGAGAAACTGCGCGCCCTGCTCGCCGGCATCACCCCGCCGGCGGACAAGCGGCCGATCGCCCTGTCCATCGGCGAACCCAAGCACAAGTCGCCGGACTTCGTCGCCAAGGCCCTGGCGGACAATCTCGATCAGCTGGCCGTCTATCCCACCACTCTGGGCATCCCGTCCCTGCGCGAAGCCATCGCCGCCTGGTGCGAACGCCGCTTCGGCGTGCCAAACGGCTGGCTGGACGCCGCCCGCCATGTGCTGCCGGTCAACGGCACCCGCGAGGCGCTGTTCGCCTTCACCCAGACCGTGGTGCAGCGCGATGCAGGCGGCCTGGTGGTCAGCCCCAACCCGTTCTACCAGATCTACGAAGGCGCGGCCCTGCTCGCCGGCGCCGAGCCGCACTACCTGCCGTGCCGGGAAGACAACGGCTTCAACCCGGACTTCGACGCCGTGCCGGCCGACGTCTGGCGGCGCTGCCAGATTCTCTTCCTCTGCTCGCCGGGCAACCCCACCGGCGCGCTGGTGCCGCTGGAACAGCTGAAGAAGCTGATCGCCCTGGCCGACGAGTACGACTTCGTGATCGCCGCCGACGAGTGCTACAGCGAGCTGTATTTCGACGAGGACAACCCGCCGCCCGGCCTGCTGACCGCCTGCGCCGAACTGGGCCGCCGTGACTTCAAGCGCTGCGTGGTGTTCCACAGCCTGTCCAAGCGCTCCAACCTGCCGGGCCTGCGCTCCGGCTTCGTCGCTGGCGACGCCGACATCCTCAAGGCCTTCCTGCTGTACCGCACCTACCACGGCTGCGCCATGCCGGTGCAGACCCAGCTGGCCAGCGTCGCCGCCTGGCAGGACGAGGCCCACGTGCGCGCCAACCGCGACCAGTACCGGGCGAAATACGATGCCGTGCTGGAAATCCTCCAACCGGTGCTGGACGTGCAGCGCCCGGACGGCAGCTTCTACCTGTGGGCACGCACCCCGGGCGACGACACCGTCTTCACCCGCGAACTGTTCGCCCGCGAGCACGTCACCGTGGTGCCGGGTTCCTATCTGTCGCGCGAAGTGAATGGCGAGAATCCGGGCGCAGGCCGCGTGCGCATGGCGCTGGTCGCGCCGCTGGCCGAATGTATCGAGGCCGCGCAACGCATTCGCGACTTCATCCGGGGCTGATCAGCGGGCAAAAGAAACCCGGCACGGGGGCCGGGTAGGGAGAGCATCACGGTGTCACCTTGACCGGGTGGACGTGAAAAGAATGTGAAAAGCCCGCCCGCGTCTTCCAGCGCTGCCCAACGGGCATCCTAAAACCAAATAATATCCAGGAGGATCAATGCCTTACGTTCTTTACGGAATCAAGGCCTGCGACACCATGAAGAAGGCCCGCACCTGGCTCGACGAGCATGGCGTCGCCTACGACTTCCACGACTACAAGGTCTCCGCCATCGACCGCGCCAATCTGCAGAAATGGTGCGCCGAGCATAGCTGGGAAACCGTGCTGAACCGCGCCGGCACCACCTTCCGCAAGCTGGACGACGCGCAGAAAGCCGATCTGGACCAGGACAAGGCCATCGAGCTGATGCTGGCCCAGCCCTCGATGATCAAGCGCCCGGTGCTGGACCTCGGCAACAGGACGCTGGTCGGCTTCAAGCCGGACCTCTACGCCGCCGCCCTCGAGTAGCCGCCCAGCTCCGGGAGACGATTCATTGATCTCGATCTATAGGGCTCCCGGCGCGACTCGATAGTGTTCCCTCCCGTCCACCCAGCGAGAGGGAGCCCCCATGTCCGCCTCCATCCAGTACGACCCGACGCGCCACGGCGACATGCCCGAAGTCTGGCGGCAGATCGGCATGCCCGCCGCCGCCGTGCTGCTCATCGGCTATGAAGACACCGTCGGCAGCGTGGTCGAGCGGGTGATCGATACCCGCATGTTCGCCAACCTGGCCTTCGGCCCCACCATCCTGGCCCACTGCCGGCTGCGCGACGCCGTGCGCGAGTTCCGCATCGACCGCATCCACAGCTGCTTCGACGAGAGCACCGGCCAGCCGGTCGAGGATGTCTACGAGTACCTGCACGGTCTGTACATGAGCACGCCGGACTACACCCTCGACTGCCTGATGAACGAGCAGCACGACGTACTGCGCGTGCTGCTCTATCTGCTGGAGGCCGGCGACAACACCTCCGAGCAGGTCACCGCCGCCCTGGCCGAGACCTGTCGCCACCTGAGCGGCGACGAGCGCATCAGCGACGCCGCGCTGGACGAGCGCCTGACGCCGATCCGCGGCGCCGGCGCCCAGGCCTACCGCGCCTGGGTCGGCCGCCTCGGCAAGCGCCTGACCGGCGACGCCCGGCACCTGCTGCTGCGCCTGGCCAACCGCCTGGTCAAGCGCGAGGGTAACCTCAACGAGGCGCAGCGCGACGCCCTGGACTACCTGTCCGCGCGCTTCACCCAGGTGGCCTGAACGCCCGCGGAGACATGCGGCAGCGATTGGGGCTCGGGAATACGCCCGGACAGTTGTAAACTGCGCGCCACACAATCCGGTTCGCAGTCCGGGCCGGCGCATGGCCGCCCCTGCCCTCCATTCGTCTTGTCACAAGGAATCCCCACATGTCGCAATCCCTGTTCAGCCTGGCCTTCGGTGTCGGCACCCAGAACCGCCAGGGCGCCTGGCTGGAAGTCTTCTACGCGCAACCGCTGCTGAACCCGGCCGCCGAGCTGGTCGCACTGGTCGCCGGGAAGCTGGGCTACGCAGGCGGCAACCAGGCCATCGCCATCAGCACCACCCAGGCCGCCGAGCTGGCCGCCGCGATCAAGGGCGTGGACGCCGCCCAGGCCGCCCTGCTCACCCGCCTGGCCGAGAGCCACAAGCCGCTGGTCGCCACCCTGCTGGCCGAAGACGCGACCCTGGCCTCCACCCCCGAGGCCTACCTCAAGCTGCACCTGCTGTCCCACCGCCTGGCACGGCCCCACGGCCTGAACCTGGCAGGCATCTTCCCGCTGCTGCCCAACGTGGCCTGGACCAGCCAGGGCGCCGTCGACCTGGGCGAGCTGGGCGAGCGCCAGCTGGAAGCGCGCCTCAAGGGCGAGCTGCTGGAAGTGTTCTCGGTGGACAAGTTCCCGAAGATGACCGACTACGTGGTGCCGGCCGGCGTGCGCATCGCCGATAGCGCCCGCGTGCGCCTGGGCGCCTACATCGGCGAGGGCACCACGGTGATGCACGAGGGCTTCGTCAACTTCAACGGCGGCACCGAGGGCCCCGGTATGATCGAAGGCCGCGTGTCCGCCGGCGTGTTCGTCGGCAAGGGCTCGGACCTGGGCGGCGGCTGCTCGACCATGGGCACCCTGTCCGGCGGCGGCAACATCGTCATCAGCGTCGGCGAAGGCTGCCTGATCGGCGCCAACGCCGGCATCGGCATCCCGCTGGGCGACCGCAACACCGTGGAGTCCGGCCTGTACGTCACCGCCGGCACCAAGGTGGCCCTGCTCGACGACCAGAACAACCTGGTGCGGGTGGTCAAGGCCCGCGAGCTGGCCGGCCAACCAGACCTGCTGTTCCGCCGCAACTCGCAGACCGGCGCGGTGGAGTGCAAGACCAACCGCACCGCCATCGAGCTGAACGAGTCCCTGCACGCACACAACTGATCCATGGCGGGGCGGCTCACGGGCCGCCCCGCCATGCACGGCCATGCAGACACTCGACGTCTCCGCCTTCGTCAGCTTCACCCTGGCGATCCTCCTGCTGTTCGCCGGCAAGGCGCTCACCCACGCCTTCGAGCCGTTGCGCCGCTACAGCATCCCGGAGTCGGTGATCGGCGGCTTCATCTGCGCCGCCGCCACCGCCATCCTCTACTACGGTTTCGACCTGCAGCCGCGCTTCGAACTGGAAGTGCGCGACCTGCTGCTCCTGTATTTCTTCGCCGCCATCGGGCTGCGCGCCGACCTCTCGACCCTGCTCAAGGGCGGACGGGCGCTCACCGTCCTGCTGGCCTTGGCGACCACCTATATCCTCGCGCAGAACCTGCTCGGCATGGGCCTGGCCGATGCCTTCGGGCTGGACGCCAAGGCCGGGCTGATGCTCGGCTCCATCTCGCTGACCGGCGGCGTGGGTACCACCCTGGCCTGGTCGCCCTACTTCATCGACAGCCTCGGCATCGACAACGCCCTGGAACTGGGCATCGCGGCCAACACCATGGGGCTAATCGCGGCCTGCCTGATCGGCGGCCCCATCGCCCGCTACCTGCTGACCCGCCACCGCCTGCCGCCGCCGGAGACGACCCGGCTGGACGTCGGCCTGAGCTTCGCCGAGGAGCGCCCAAAGCTCGACTACTACGGCGTGCTCTGGGCCTGGATGTGGCTCAACCTGACGCTGCTGATCGGCGAGGGCCTGCACGGCCTGCTCGCCCGCACCGGCCTGACCCTGCCGGAGTTCGTCAGTTGCCTGATGGCCGGCATCGCCCTGCGCAACGGCCTGCCGCCGCTGCGGCGCTGGCTGTTCCGCAGCCGCCTGCTCAGCCCGCGCACGGCCCGGGCCAGCAGCTGGCTCAACGCCAAGGACGGCCTGGCGCTGATTTCCGACATCTGCCTGGGGCTGTTCCTGACCATGGCGCTGATGGGCCTGCGCCTGTGGGAGCTGGAAGGGCTGCTCGGCCTGATCCTGCTGGTGATCGGCCTGCAGGTGCTGATGTGCGTGGCCTTCACCCTGCTGGTAGTATTCCGCCTGATGGGCCGCGACTACGAGGCCGCCGTGATCTGCTCCGGCTTCGGCGGCATCGCCCTGGGCTCGACCGCGACGGCCATCGTCAACATGACCGCCGTCACCCAGCAATATGGCGCGGCGCACCGGGCCTTCATCCTGGTGCCGCTGGTGTGCGGCTTCTTCATCGATCTGGTCAACGCCCTGATCATCAACCTGCTGGTAACCCTGTGAGTTCGCTCGTTTCGCCCTGGCGCCAGGACTTCCCGGCCCTGGCGGCCTTCGACGCCGAAGGCCAGACCTACCTGGACAGCGCCGCCACCGCGCAGAAGCCCCGGGTCATGCTCGACGGCCTGCTCGGCCACCTGGCCGGCGGTGCGGCCAACGTGCACCGCGCCCAGCACCTGCCCGGCGAGCGCGCCACCCGCGCCTTCGAGGCCACCCGGGACCAGGCCGCGGCCTGGCTGAACGCGGCCAGTCGCGACGAGATCGTCTTCACCCGTGGCGCCACCGAATCCCTCAACCTGCTCGCCTACGGCCTGGAGCACCTGTTCCAGCCCGGCGACCGGATCGTCGTCAGCGCCCTGGAACACCACGCCAACCTGCTGCCCTGGCAACAGCTGGCGCTGCGCCGCAGCCTTGAGCTGGTGGTGCTGCCGCTGGACGCCGCCGGCACCATCGACCTGGAACGGGCCGCCGGGCTGATCGGCCCGCGCACCCGCCTGCTTGCGGTATCGCAACTGTCCAACGTGCTCGGCCGCTGGCAGCCGGTGCGGGAGCTGGCCGCCCTCGCCCGCGCCCAGGGCGCGCTGAGCGTGGTCGACGGCGCCCAGGGCGCGGTTCACGGCCGGCACGACATCCAGGCCCTGGGCTGCGACTTCTACGTCTGCTCCAGCCACAAGCTCTACGGCCCGGACGGCGTCGGCCTGCTGCACGGCCGGCGCGAGGCCCTGGAGCGGCTGCGCCACTGGCAGTTCGGCGGCGAGATGGTGTTGCAGGCCGACTACGAGGAATCCCGCTTCCGCGCCGCGCCGCTGGGCTTCGAGGCCGGCACGCCACCGATCTCCGGCGTCATCGCCCTGGGCGCGACGCTGACCTACTTGGCCGGCTTGGACGCCGCCGCCGTCGCCCGCCACGAAGCCGCGCTGCACGCCGAACTGCTCGCCGGCCTGGCCGTCCGCGACGGCGTGCGCCTGCTCGGCGAGCCGCAGCTGGCCCTGGCCAGCTTCACCGTGGACGGCGTGCACAGCGCCGACCTGGCCCACCTGCTGACCGACCAGGGCATCGCCGTGCGCACCGGCCACCACTGCGCCATGCCGCTGCTCAAGCGCCTGGGCCTGAGCGGCGCGATCCGCGTGTCCCTCGGCCTGTACAACGATGGCGCCGACTTGGAGCGCTTCTTCGCCGCCCTCGACCAGGCCCTGGAGCTGCTGCGATGAAGCGCAATTCCCGTGGGAGCGGCTTCAGCCGCGAACCCTCGGCATCATCTGCTTTCGCGACTGAAGCCGCTCCCACAAGGGTGTGTCCATGAGTCTGCCGGACGCTGCCCAGCAAGCCCTGGAGGCCTTCTCCGCCTGCCCCGGCTGGGAGCAGCGCGCGCGCCTATTGATGCAGTGGGGCGAGCGTCTGACGCCGCTGGGCGAGGACGAGCGCAACGAGGCCAACCGGGTCAGCGGCTGCGAGAGCCAGGTCTGGCTGGTGGGCGAGCGCGACGGCGCCACCTGGCGCTTCCGCGCCGCCAGCGACGCCCGCCTGATCCGCGGCCTGCTGGCCGTGCTGCTGGCGCGGGTCGAAGGCCTGGACGATGCCGAGCTGCAGCGCCTCGACCTGGTCGACTGGTTCGCCCGGCTCGGCCTCTCCCGCCAACTGTCGCCCTCGCGCAGCAACGGCCTGAACGCCGTGCTGCTGCGCATGCGCGAGCTGGCCGCTGGCTAGCGACGCATCGCCTCGAACAGAGCGAACTCCCAGCGCCGCATCGCCAGCACCAGGGTGTAGCCCTCGCGCTCGTGCGAGGCCAGCTTCTGGTCGGCCAGGTGCTGCTGGGCGAATTCCTGCGCCACCCGCTGCAGGCGCTCCACGAAGGACGGCGCCAGCGCCCGGCTGATCCGCCCGTGCACCAGCAGCAGGCCCTCGTCGTCGCCGGCGAAGTGGCCGGCGTAGTAGTCCTGTAGCGCCTGTTTGCGGAAGTAGCGCATCACCGGGCCATCCGGCTGCCAGCGGAAGGTCTTGGCCAGCTTCAGCCGGTAACGGTTCAGCGGCTTGAGTTCTATCACCCCGAGCCGGTCCAGGCGGATCAGCGCACGCACCGCCTCGGCGTCACTCAGGCGGTAGGTGGAGACGATCTGTTCGAAGGTCCACTGGCTGAGCACGCAGATCGCCACCAGCAGCAGTTGCTCGTCCGCCACCACGGCCTGCTCCTGTTCCAGGCTCAGCCGGCCCAGCAGCGGCTGCGCCTCCACCACCTGGCGGGCCAGGTCGGCGAAGTCCAGCTGCAGCACGCGGCAAATGGCATCTACCCGCGACAGCGGCATGTCCGCCCTGGCGAGCATGCGCTTGACGTTGGATTCGGACATGCCCAGCTCCCGCGCCAGGTCCGCGTAGGTGAGCTGACGAGCCTTCAGCTCGCGCTTAATGATGTCTACCAGATCGATGGTCGCGCCCATGGGTATCGCCTGAGTGAACCAGATGGCCAGTTATACGCCACCCAGCATACCCAAGAGAGACTTTTCGCCACCCCGGAAACAGACTGCCGCCATCGCAACCGACCTGATGGAGCAGACCGATGACCGCCACCCCGCCACGCCACTTGCCTCTCCCGCTCGCCCTGTTCGGCCTCAGCCTGGCGCTCATCGCCCTCTTCGGCCCCGCCGTGCAGCAGCCGGAGCACTACCACGCCTTCGCCGACCAGCGCGCCCTGCTCGGCATTCCCTGCGCCATGGACGTGCTCAGCAATCTGCCCTTTCTGCTGCTCGGCCTGCTCGGTCTGGCCCGCCTGCCGCGCATCGCCAACGCGCGCTGGCGCGGCCTCGGCCTGCTGCTGAGCCTGGGGCTGCTGACCACCTTCCTCGGCTCCGCCGCCTATCACCTGGCGCCCACCGACGGCGGGCTGCTCTACGATCGCCTCGGCATGCTGGTGCTGTTCGCCGGCGTGCTCGGCCTGGCGACCGCGGACCGCATGGGCCTGGCCGCCGGCGGCATGACTTCGTTCGGCGTGCTGGCCGGCGGCGCGGCCGGCCTGTGGGTGTGGTGGAGCCAGGGCGACCTGCTGCCCTGGGTCGTGCTGCAGGGCGGCGGCATGCTGCTCCTGGCGCTGCTCGCCGTCGCCCGCCCGGTACGTGGCGGCCATGGCTTCAGGCTGGGGCTGTGCGTCGCCTGGTATGGCCTGGCCAAGCTGTTCGAGCTGGGCGACGGCTACCTGTTCCAGCTCAGCGGCGAGCTGCTCTCGGGGCATAGCGTCAAGCACCTGCTGGCCGGGCTCGCCGTGCTGCCGGTGCTGTTACCGCTGATCGGCTGCCAGCCGGCCCGCAAGGCCGGGCGGCTGCCCGGACTTCTGCTCAGGCGCTAGGCCGGCGCTCCGAAGGCCGGCGGGTGCCGGCCACCAGCTTGTCGACGATGCGCGCGGCGGCGGCCATGCCGAAGCTGGCGGTGACCATCATCACCGCGCCGAAGCCGCCGGCGCAGTCCAGCCTGACCCCTTCGCCGACGAAGCCCTTGGCCTGGCACACGGTGCCGTCCGGCTTCGGGTAGCGCAGCTGCTCGGTGGAGAACACGCAAGGCACGCTGTAGCTGCGCCCCGGCGTGCGGGAGAAGTTGTAGTCGCGGCGCAGGGTGGAACGCACCTTGGCCGCCAGCGGATCGTTGAAAGTCTTGTTGAGGTCGGCGACCTGGATCTGCGTGGGGTCGACCTGCCCGCCGGCGCCGCCGGTGGTGACGATCTGGATCTTGCGCCGCTTGCACCAGGCGATCAGCGCGGCCTTGGCCGCCACGCTGTCGATGCAGTCGATGACCCCGTCGAGCTGCTCGGTGATGTACTCGGCCATGGTCTCGCGGGTGACAAAGTCGGCCACCGCGTGCACCACGCACGCCGGATTGATCGCGCGGATGCGCGCCGCCATCTCGTCGACCTTGGCCTTGCCCACGGCACCTTCGATGGCGTGCACCTGGCGGTTGGTGTTGGTGATGCACACGTCGTCCAGATCGAACAGCGAAATCTCGCCCACCCCGGAGCGGGCCAGCGCCTCCGCCGCCCAGGAGCCGACGCCGCCGATGCCCACCACCGCCACGTGCGCCGCCGCCAGGCGCTCCAGCCCCTCGCGCCCGTACAGCCGGGCTATGCCGCCGAAGCGCTGTTCATCCGTCATCTCGCATCCCCTGGAAATCCGGCCGGCATTATAAGCCGCGCGCGGCGCATCCGGGCGGAACCCATCGGGCCAGCGGCGGCCCAATGAGCGACCATCGGCTGCGCTATACAGTCCGGATGGCGCGGAGTAGCATGCGCGCCATCCGGCGTTCGCCGGCCTTCTCCAGTTCCTTTTCGCGGAACCCCCAAACAGCCATGCCAACGCGCAAACTCGGAATCAACCTGGTGGTCATCGTGGCGATCGCCGCCCTGTTCACCGGCCTCTGGGCACTCTACAACCGCCCGGTCAGCGCCCCGGAATGGCCGGAGCAGATCTCCGGCTTCTCCTACTCGCCCTTCCGCGCCGGGCAGAACCCGCAGCAGAACATCTACCCCGACGACGCCCAGATGCGCGCCGACCTGGAGCTGCTGAGCCAGCACACCGACAGCATCCGCACCTACTCGGTGGACGGCACGCTGGAGCACATCCCGCTCCTCGCCGAGGAGTTCGGCCTGCGGGTGACGCTGGGCATCTGGATCGGCACCGACCTGGAGCGCAACGAGCGCGAGATCGCCAAGGCCATCGAGATCGCCAACAACTCGCGCAGCGTGGTGCGGGTGGCGGTCGGCAACGAGGCACTGTTCCGCAGCGAGATCAAGGTCAAGGACCTGATCGCCTACATCGACCGGGTGCGCGCGGCGGTCAAGGTGCCCGTCACCACCTCCGAGCAGTGGCACATCTGGCAGGAATACCCTGAGTTGGCCGACCACGTCGACCTGATCGCCGCCCACGTTCTGCCCTACTGGGAGTTCGTGCCGATGGAGGACTCCACCGACTTCGTCCTCGAACGCGCCAAGGACATGCGCCGGCTGTTCCCGAAGAAGCCGCTGCTGCTCTCCGAGGTGGGCTGGCCGAGCAACGGCCGCACCCGTGGCGGCGCCGAGGCCGACCAGGCGGACCAGGCCATCTACCTGCGCACCCTGGTCAACGCGCTGAATGCCAAGGGCTACAACTATTTCGTCATCGAGGCCTTCGACCAGCCGTGGAAGGCCAGCGACGAGGGCTCGGTGGGCGCCTACTGGGGCGTCTACAACCTGGACCGACAGCCCAAGTTCGCCTTCGAGGGCCCGGTGATCGCCATTCCCCAGTGGCGCCTGCTGGCCGTGGCTTCGGTGGTGATGGGCCTGCTGGCCCTGGCGCTGATGCTGATCGACGGCAGTTCGCTACGCCAGCGCGGCCGCACCTTCCTCACCTTCGTCGCCTTCGTCGGCGGCTCCGCCCTGGTGTGGATCGCCTACGACTACAGCCAGCAGTACAGCACCTGGTTCAGCCTGACCGTGGGCTGCCTGCTCGGCATCGGTGCACTGGGCGTGTTCATCGTCCTGCTCACCGAGGCCCACGAACTGGCCGAGACCGCCTGGGTGCGCAAGCGCCGCCGGCCGTTCCTGCCGGTGATCGCCGACACCGCCTACCGGCCCAAGGTGTCGATCCACGTGCCCTGCTACAACGAGCCGCCGGAGATGGTGAAGCAGACCCTGGACGCCCTGGCGGCCATGGACTACCCGGACTTCGAAGTCATCATCATCGACAACAACACCAAGGACCCGAAGGTGTGGGAGCCGGTAGAAGCTTACTGCCAGCAGCTCGGCCCGCGCTTCCGCTTCTTCCACGTGGCGCCCATCGAGGGCTTCAAGGGCGGCGCGCTGAACTATATCCTGCCGCACACCGCGCCGGATGCCGAAGTGATCGCGGTGATCGACTCCGACTACTGCGTCGACCGCAACTGGCTCAAGCACATGGTGCCGCACTTCGCCGACCCGAAGATCGCCGTGGTGCAGTCGCCGCAGGACTACCGCGACGGCGACGAGAACACCTTCAAGAAGCTCTGCTACGCCGAATACAAGGGCTTCTTCCACATCGGCATGGTCACCCGCAACGACCGCAACGCGATCATCCAGCACGGCACCATGACCATGATCCGGCGCAGCGTGATGGACGAGCTGAAGTGGGCCGACTGGACCATCTGCGAAGATGCCGAGCTGGGCCTGCGCGTGTTCGAGAAGGGCTACTCGGCGGCCTACGCCCACGAGAGCTTCGGCCGTGGCCTGATGCCCGACACTTTCATCGACTACAAGAAGCAGCGCTTCCGCTGGGCCTACGGCGCCATCCAGATCATGAAGGGCCACGCCCGCAGCCTGTTCCGTGGCCAGGGCTCGGAGCTGACTCGCGGCCAGCGCTACCACTTCATCGCCGGCTGGCTGCCGTGGATCGCCGACGGCCTGAACATCTTCTTCACCGTCGGCGCGCTGCTCTGGTCGGCGGCCATGATCATCGTGCCCAACCGGGTCGACCCGCCGCTGATGATCTTCGCCATCCCGCCGCTGGCGCTGTTCTTCTTCAAGTTCGGCAAGATCATGTTCCTCTACCGCAAGGCCGTGGGCGTGGACCTGGCGCGCTCGTTCCAGGCGGCCATCGCCGGCCTGGCGCTGTCGCACACCATCGCCAAGGCGGTGCTCTACGGGGCGTTCACCAAGACCATCCCGTTCTTCCGCACGCCGAAGATGGCCAGCAACCACGGCATCCTCGTGGCCCTGGCAGAGGCCCGTGAGGAAGTGTTCATCATGCTCCTGCTGTGGGGCGCGGCCATCGGCATCGCCTTCGCCCAGGACATCGGCAACGCCGACGTGAAGTTCTGGGTCGCCACCCTGCTGGTGCAGTCCCTGCCGTACCTGGCGGCGCTGCTGATGGCCCTGCTCTCCTCCCTGCCCAGGCCAGCCGGGGAAGAAGCCGCGCAAACCGCATAGCCCACCTCGACGGTGGTGGGTCGATGCCATGGTGGGAGCGGCCTTGGCCGCGATAGGTGCCGGCCAAAGCGTGGTCTCCCACAAGAGCTTTCTCGTCGCTCTGGCGTGCGCCCGCTCACCGAAACGGCGGCCTTGGGGCCGCCGTTTTGCTTTAAGATGGCGAGCTTTCCGATATCCGCCGCTCCGGAGCCGCAATGACCGCCCTTTCCCCCACCCTCGAACTGGCCTTCGACCTGATCCGCCGTCCCTCCGTCACCCCGGTCGACGAGGGTTGCCAGGAACTGATGATGCGGCGCCTGGCCGCGGTGGGCTTCGCGGTCGAACCGATGCGCATAGAGGATGTGGAGAACTTCTGGGCGCGGCGCGGCGGCGAGGGCCCGGTGCTGTGCTTCGCCGGCCACACCGACGTGGTGCCGACCGGCCCGCTGGACGCCTGGCAGTACCAGCCGTTCGAGGTCTGCGTCGACCAGCAAGGCATGCTCTGCGGCCGCGGCGCAGCGGACATGAAGGGCAGCCTGGCGTCGATGATCGTCGCCGTGGAGCGCTTCGTCGCCGACCACCCGGACCACAAAGGCGCCATCGCCTTCCTCATCACCAGCGACGAGGAAGGCCCTGCCCAGTACGGCACCAAGGCGGTGGTCGAGCGCCTGCGCGAACGCGGCGAGCGGCTGGACTGGTGCATCGTCGGCGAACCCTCCAGTACCACCCTGCTCGGCGACGTGGTGAAGAACGGCCGGCGCGGCTCCCTCGGCGGCAACCTCACCGTGTACGGCAAGCAGGGCCACGTGGCCTACCCGCATCTGGCGAAGAACCCCATCCACCTGGCCGCCGGCGCCCTGGCCGAACTGGCTGCGGAGCACTGGGACGACGGCAATGCCTACTTCCCGCCGACCAGCTTCCAGGTCTCCAACCTTAACTCCGGCACCGGCGCCACCAACGTCATTCCCGGCGAGCTGAAGGCGGTGTTCAACTTCCGCTTCTCCACCGAATCGACCGTGGAAGGCCTGCAGCAGCGGGTCACCGACAT
Organism: Pseudomonas sp. GD04015; assembly: GCF_029837675.1. NCBI lineage: Bacteria > Pseudomonadati > Pseudomonadota > Gammaproteobacteria > Pseudomonadales > Pseudomonadaceae > Pseudomonas > Pseudomonas sp. GD04015. The sequence continues at coordinate 102,759 of NZ_JAOEEE010000013.1, forward strand.
CCTCGACAAGTACGGCCTGGACTACCACATCGACTGGTCGCTGTCGGGCCTGCCCTTCCTCACCCAGCCGGGCGAGCTGCTCGATGCCGTGGCCGCCAGCATCCGCGCCGTCACCGGCCGCGAGACCACGCCGTCCACCTCCGGCGGCACCTCGGACGGGCGCTTCATCGCCACCCTGGGTACCCAAGTGGTCGAGCTGGGCCCGGTCAACGCCACCATCCACCAGATCAACGAGCGGGTGCTGGCCAGCGACCTGGACCTGCTCACCGAGGTCTACTACCAGACCCTGGTCAAACTCCTCGCATGAAAATCCATGAACATGCCTGCTACGCAACCCGATAGCTGCGTTGGGCGGTACTCGCTCCTCGCCTATCTATTCGATATGTCTCGTCGCTGCGTTCCGTCCGCCTTGCTCTCGGGTCGCTCGCGACGGCCTGTTCATGGATTTTTCGCATGTTGACCTGCCCGATCTGCCAGGCGCCGCTCAGCACGGTCGACAACGGCCTGGCCTGCCCGGCCAATCATCGCTTCGACCGCGCCCGCCAGGGCTACTACAACCTGCTGCCGGTGCAACACAAGAACAGCCGTGACCCGGGCGACAACCAGGCCATGGTCGAGGCGCGCCGGCGCTTCCTCGACGGCGGCCACTACGCCCCGCTGGCCCGGCGCCTGGCCGAACTGGCCGCCGAGCGCGGCCCGCGCAGCTGGCTGGATATCGGTTGCGGCGAGGGCTACTACACGGCCCAGCTCGCCGGGCTGCTGCCAGACGCCGACGGCTACGCCCTGGACATCTCCCGCGAGGCGGTCAAGCGCGCCTGCAAGCGCGCGCCGCAGCTGAGCTGGCTGGTGGCGAGCATGGCCCGCGTGCCGCTGTCCGATGCCAGCTGCGACCTGCTGGCCAGCGTGTTCAGCCCGCTGGACTGGCAGGAAGCGCTGCGCCTGCTCAAGCCCGGCGGTGGCCTGCTGCGCATGGGCCCGACCCGCGTGCACCTGATGGAACTGCGGCAGAAGCTGTACGACGAGGTCCGCGACTACGACGACCAGAAGCATCTGGAACTGATCCCCGAGAGCATGCGCCTGGCCCACAGCGAGACCATCAGCTTCCCGCTGCTGCTGGCCGATGCCCAGGCCCGCGCCGACCTGCTGGCCATGACCCCGCACGGCTGGCGCGCCAGCGCCGAACGCCGCGCCGCGGTGATCGCCGAACCCTTCGAAGTCACCGTCGCCATTCGCTACGATTGGATCGAGAGAATCTAGAGAGCCCCGCCATGCGCCAACCCGATATCGAGATCTACCTCAAGGACGCCAGCCAGGACGCCATCACCGCCTGGCTGAGCGAAGCGCTCGGCTCCTGCAGCGAGTGGCAGCAGCGCGGGCAGACCTTCCAGTGCCGGGCCGGCGAGATTCCGGTGGTGTTCCTGCCCAGGGCCGTGGGCAAATGGCACAGCCTGATGCTGGAGAGCGGCGCCACGCCCTGGCAGGACGACATCGCCTGCGCCCACGCCGCCTTCGCCGCACTCGGCGTGGAGGTCCGCTGCTCCACCGGCGGCTGGAGCGAGGAACAGGGCGAGGAAGACGCGGACCGCTGGATCAAGGTCAATGCGGAAGGCGAGCAGGAATTCATCTGGCGAACCGATTGATCCGGCGCCAATCGCGGGTTTCACCCGCCCTACACGCGGGACTCCCCTCTCCCTCCGGGAGAGGGGCCGGGGGTGAGGGTCAGCCAGGCCACTCCGAGCGCCGACCATCCCCCAAAGAGAAAGCGTAAAAAGCAGAAGGCCCGTCGATGACGGGCCTTCTTTTTTGTGCCGCGCGGGTCGTCAGACCTTGGACACATCTTCCGCTTGCAGGCCCTTCTGGCCCTGGATCACGGAGAACTCGACCTGCTGGCCTTCGACCAGAGAACGGTGGCCTTCGCCACGGATGGCGCGGTAGTGGACGAATACGTCCGGACCGCTTTCGCGTTGAATGAAGCCATACCCCTTGGAATCATTGAACCACTTGACGGTTCCGATCTCACGATCAGCCATTACCACTTCCCTCGATTCTCGATTTTATTGTTGCCCTTGCGGGCTCGACGGCTCGGCGCAAACGTTGTTCTTCGTCATTTCCGACCCCGATCGATACGAGCGTGGAGCGGTATTCCGAATGGCGTCCTGATGCGACCGCCTGGCGAGTATAAAACAAGCGTTCGGCTTGCCAAGGGATTTTTTCGGCCGGCTGCAAGGCCCGTGGCTCATGGGCTGCAGGGATTTTCTGTCACTCCTTGGCCAGCAGGTCGGTCAGCTTTTTGGCCAGGCTCAGATACTGGTAGGGCTCGATGCGATAGGCCCAGTCGCTGCGCCCGGGCAGCTCGGCGGCGGACAGATCGCTGCCCTTCTCCAGCAGCAGCCAGTGCTGCTCGCCCTTGGCGAACACCCGCCCTTCCAGGCGCTTGTCGTCGAAGGTGACGAGCCTGAACTGCAGTGCGGGCTTGCCTTCGAAGGTCAGCTGGGCCAGCGGCGCGGCGTCGGCGAAACGTAGGTTGGCGAAGAAGGTGGCCAGACTGTTGGCGGCGCCGTCGAACGCCAGCCGCTTGCCTTTGGGCAGCTCGCGCACGCGCAGGTTGGCGTCCTCGGCCTTGTCGCGGAACAGGGTCAGGCGCTCGCCGCCGGCATGACGCAGCTCCAGTTCGCGCACGGCTGTGAAGGGCACGGCGGCGACGCGCCGGTCCAGCCACTCCAACTCGGTGGTCGGCAGCTCGATGCGCTGGCTGACCAGCCAGCTCTGGGCCTCGCCGGCACCGCGCACCAGGGTGCCGTCGCCCTGGCCGGCATTGCCGATCAGCAGCGCGCGCGGCGGCTGGTCGCCCTGCTCCAGCTTGAGGCGCACGGCCTGCTGCTGCGCGTCTCCGTCCTCGGCCAGGCCGAGACGGCCGTAGAGTTCGGGGTTGGCGGTGCGCGGCTCGACCTTGCGCGACTCGGCCAGGGCCTTGAGCAGCGTGCTCACGGCCGCCGGGTCGGCCGGGTAATCGGCCTTGGCCGGCAGTATCCAGCCCTGTTCGCGACGTTCGATCCGCACCAGAGGCTGGTCGGCGCGCTGGACTTCGATGGCGGACACCTGCTGCGGCCGCAGGCCCGGCAGCCAGGCCTCGGCCTGGACCGGCACCGGCGGCCTGCTCACCTGACGGGTGAAGTACCAGCCGGCCACCAGGGCCAGCACCAGCACGGTCAGGATGGACAGGGTTCTGCGATTCATGGCGTTGCTCTCCTCGCTCTAGGGATGGGAGTTGAATGGAGCGAGCGGCGAGAGGCTGGAGGAACAAGGGCGTCGGCCATGCCGGCGTGACGCCCTCGCTTTCACCGGGAGAGGTTCACTCGCGCAGAAGCCTGATGACCTCGGCGCGGCTCTCGTCCGGCTGCGCACTCTGCAACCGCTCCGCTACTTGCAATGGCGTCTGCCCCTCGCTGTCCGGCTTGGCCTTGTCGGCGCCGTGTTCGAGAAGAAACGCGACATTGTCCGGCTGATTCAGGATGACCGCACTGTGCAGGGCCGAATGGGTTCGATCACCGGGCCCCGGGCGGACATCGGCATTCACATCCAGGCCCTTGTCGATGAACCGCTCGGCCAGTTCGAACTTGCCGGGGGCGCCGGACTCCAGCACGAACGCCAGGCCGCCACCGGCCTGCAGGTCATCGATGTCGTCCTGGTTCATACGGAAGTGCAGCAGGTACTGGCGGCACAGGGGCGCCGGAATGGCGAAGCCCGTACCGGGCTCACTGCACAGCACGAGCTGCTCGATACGGAAGTTGCTCATCGCGTAGAACGCCATGCCCGCGCCGATCGCGAGCAACAGGACGAGTGCACCGAATATCCGCTTCATCATGCCACCCCGCCCTGGCCGGCAGGCCGCCAGGCAACGGCGAGCTGGTTGCGATAACGCGCCGCGCTCGCCTGCGCAGTGTGCAGGTAGGTGCGGAATCGCCGGCTCATCTCCACGCGCACCGACTCGTATATCTTCGCGTCCATCAGGTCGCTGGCCCTGGCGTGCTTGAACCAGTGCTTGGCCGCCTTCTTGCCGAAGCCCTTGATCAGCTTGCCCGCGTTCGCGCCCGAACGACCCAGGCTGGAAAAGAGCGCCTCGACGTAGCCCATCGCGTAGGTGGCGTCGATGCCCGCCACCAGCAGTGCCTGGGCGAAGGAGCGGAGCTGATCGTTGACGGCCATGGCGTCGATATGCGCGCCATCGTGGGGAAAGAAGAACTTCAACGCGATACGGGTTTCGTTCTCGTCGAGGACGAGTTCATTGCCGCTGAACGAGCGCAGGTAGATATCGGCTGCCATGGAAACCTTCCTTGGGTAGGGGCTGGGATAGGAGCGGCCGAGCATAGTCGAGCGGAAAACGTCAGGCGTGGGAACGGATCACATCTCTGCCCGCCGCAATCTCGGGGAAAGGGCAAAACGCCCCTTCCCCGGTAAAACTCACGCAACCTTGCGCCGGCGCCACAGCCACAGGGCCAGCACGCCGAGGGTCAACAGCAGCGGCACGGCGAGGATGTTGAGCAGCTTGAGGGTGCGGCCCAGCTCCTCGATCCTGGCGTTGAGCTGGAAGCGCACCTCGCGCAGCTCCTTGCGGATACGCAGCTTCTCGGCGATGAACTGCTGCACCGCGGCCTGCTGCTCGGGGGTCAGTTCCAGCGCCTTTTCCGGGTCCTGCTGCTGCAGCGAGGCGAGCTGCTGGTCGGTTTCGGCCAGGCGCTTCTGCAGGTCCTCTTCCTTGACCCGGAACTGCGCCTCGGCGTCGCGCTGCAGCGCCTCGACCACCTCGAACGGGCGGCTGAAGCGGCCACGGGAACGCACGCTGATCAGCGCGTCGCTGCCGGACAGGTTGTCCAGGGCGTTGATCGCGAAGCCGGCGTTGTCGGCGAACGGCTGCGGCACGCGCTGGCCGAAGAAGTCCTGCACCTGCACCCACATGCGGTCGGTGAGCACGTCGGTGTCGGCCACGGCGATCACGTTGATGTTCTCCGCGGACTTCAGGCCGTCCTTCTGCCCCTCGATGCCGTTCGGGTAGGCGGACTCGGCCGGGCCGCTGATGCGCGCGGCGACGGCGTAGCGCTCGCCGGTCGGCTCCAGGTCGCGCATCAGCTCCTCGGGGTTGGCCAGCATGGCGAAGCGATCCACCTCCAGCGGCATGGCGTATTCAGAGCTTTGCAACAGCGGCACGAAACGGGTCCTGGCGCCCTCGACCGGTTCGAGGATGCCGGCGGTGGCGATGTTGATGCTCTCCAGGCCGGCGGTGGCCACGTCGTCCTGGCTCATGGCCCGCTGCGGCAACGCCAGCCAGGCCGCATGACGCGCCGGGCGCTGGCCCTGCCCCATGCTCACCGAGATCGCGTAGGAGCCGTCGCCCAGCACCTTGCCCGGCACCATGCGCAGGCCCCAGGCCTTGAACAGCGGTTCCAAGTCGGACGCTTTGTCCTGCTCGTCGCCCGGCATCATCGGCTGGGCGTTGTCCGCCTCGGCGAGCGGGTCGACGAACACCAGCAGCTTGCCGCCACGCAGGACGAACTGGTCGACGGCGTACAGGGTCGGCTCCGGCAGGTGCTTCGGATGCACCAGCAGCAGCACCGAGACCTCGTCCGGGATCTTGTCGATGCCGGCCTTGAGGCTGTCGATCCGGAACAGCTGGCGGACTTCCTCCATCACCATCCAGGGCGGCGTCGGCTGGCGCGCCGCCATGTCGAAGCCGCCGTTGAGCTGCAGCCCGGAGAGCAGGCCGACCACCGGCCGCTCCGGCTTGGCCAGGCCCTGCACCAGCTGGCTCAGCTGGTATTCGAGGAACTCCTCCTGGTCCAGCGGGAAGAACGGGATGACCTGCTTGTCGTCCACCGCGTTGGTGCCGGCCAGGCCGAAGTAGATCTGCTCGCCGCTCTGGTTGGCCGGCACGGCCTGCAGGCCGAAGCCGGCGGCCTTGTCCTCGTCCTCGGAGAACGGCTCGGGGTCGACGATGTGCAGCTTGATCTTGCCGTTCGCCTCGCGCTCGTAGGCCTTGAGCATTTCCTCCACGCGCATGGCGTAGTTGCGCAGCACCGGTAGGTCGCGGGCGGCCTTGTCGGAATAGAAGAAGTACAGGTTGATGGGCTCGTCCAGCTCGCCGAGGATGCGCTCGGTGCCCTCGGAGATGGTGTAGAGCTTCTGCTCGGTCAGGTCCAGGCGGATGTTGCCCAGGCCCAGGGCCGAGAGCATGTTGAAGGCCAGGAAGGCCACGGCGATCAGCAGCAGGCCGGCGCCGGAATACATCAGTTTCTTCATGGTCAGTCAGCCTTCTTCAGATCGACCACGATGGCGGTGGCGGCGAGCCAGGCGGCCATCAGGGATATGAAATAGAGCAGGTCGCGCAGGTCGATCACGCCCTTGCTGATTGCGTCGAAGCGGGTCAGGAAGCTCAGCGAGGCGACCGCGTCGAGCAGCCACTGCGGCGCCCAGGACAGCGCGTCGAGCACCATCGGGAAGCCGCTGACGATGAACAGGAAGCAGGCGCTCACGGCGAGGATGAAGGCGATCACCTGGTTCTTCGCCAGGGCCGACATGCACGAGCCGATGGCGAGATAAGAGCCCGCCAGCAGCCAGCTGCCGAAGTAGCCGGTGAAGATCGCGCCGTTGTCCGGCTGGCCCAGATAGTTGACCGTGATGATCATCGGGAAGGTCAGCAGCAGGGCGATACCGGCGAACACCCAGGCGGCAAGGAACTTACCCAGCACCGCCTCGGTGCGGGTGATCGGCAGGGTCATCAGCAGCTCGATGGAGCCGGACTTGCGCTCCTCGGCCCACAGGCGCATGGCGATGGCCGGTACCAGGAACAGGTACAGCCAGGGATGGAAGTTGAAGAACGGCGACAGGTCCGCCTGGCCGCTCTCGTAGAAGCCGCCGAGGTAGAAGGTGAAGACCCCGGACAGCACCAGGAAGATCAGGATGAACACATAGGCGAGCGGTGTGGCGAAATAGCTGGCCAGCTCGCGCTTGAAGACTACGGGCAACTGCTTCATGCCGCCTCCCCCCGGGTCAGGCTGCGGAACACCTCGTCGAGCCGGCCGCGCTCCACGTCCAGCTCCTTCACGTGCCAGCCGCGCTGGCGGATCAGCTCATTCACCTGTGGGAAGATCACCTGGCCCGGCTGGGCCACCAGGGTCAGGCTGCCCTCGGCGTTGTCTTCCACGGCGATCACGCCTGGCAGCGAGGCCAGGGCATCGCGGTCCACTTCGCCGGCGGCGACCAGGGTCACCGCCTGGTGGTAGCGCGAGCGGCTCTCCAGCTCCAGCGGCGTGCCGTCGGCCACCACCTTGCCGGCGGCGATCACCACGGCGCGGGTGCACACGGCGGAAACCTCCTCGAGGATGTGGGTGGAGATGATCACGATCTTGTCCCTGGCCAGGCTCTGGATCAGCTGGCGCACCTGGTGCTTCTGGTTGGGGTCGAGGCCGTCGGTGGGCTCGTCGAGGATCAGCACCTTGGGATCGTGAAGGATGGCCTGGGCCAGGCCGACGCGGCGCTTGAAGCCCTTGGACAGCGTCTCGATGCTCTGCTCCAGCACCTTCTGCAACTCCACCTGCTCGACCGCGCGCTGCACCCGCTGCTTCTTCTCGGCGCCGCGGAAGCCGCGCACCTCGGCGATGAACTCGAGGAAACCGCGCACCGTCATGTCGCCATAGCAGGGCGCGCCTTCCGGCAGGTAGCCGATCTGCCGTTGGGCCTTGAGCGTGTCGGTCTGGATGTCGAAGCCGAGGATGCTGGCGGTGCCGGAGGTCGGCGCCAGGAACCCGGTGAGCATCTTCATGGTGGTGGATTTACCGGCCCCGTTGGGACCGAGAAAGCCCAGCACTTCCCCCTGCCGGACCTGGAAACTGAGGCCGTCGACGGCCGTGTGATGGGCAAAACGCTTGGTCAGGTTTCTTATTTCGATCATGGCCTCTCACCGTCGCGAAAGCGCCTGCGCCCAGCGAAATCGCCGCAGGGGCGCAGACCGCAATACCGCCGGGCAACAGCACGTTCCCGGACGAGGGCAAGACAGTAGCACAGCGAAAAAGTTCAGTGGCCGGCTGAAATATGGAGTAAATGGAATATGGTGATCAGCGATCGAGCGGGCTCAGAACCGCCAGACCACCCCGATTAAGCACATGGGTATAGATCATGGTCGTCTTCACGTCGGAGTACCCCAGCAACTCCTGCACGGTACGAATGTCCTGGCCCGCCTCCAACAGATGTGTCGCAAAGGAATGGCGCAACGAATGAGGCGTTGCATGCTTGATAAGACCCGCACGCCGCGCCGCCTCGCGCACAGCTCGCTGGATGGTCTTCTCGTGCAGGTGGTGGCGAAAGATCTCCTGGCCATGAGGATCACGCGAACGATTGACCGACGGGAAGACAAACTGCCATCCCCACTCCCTGGCAACTCCCGGATACTTGCGCGCCAGCGCGAAGGGTAAATTGGCCTCGCCAAAGCCCTCGGCCAAGTCCTCCCGGTGCAACCGCTGAACCTTCTCCAGATAGGCCTGCAATGGTTCGCTCACACGCTTCGGCAGCATGGTCACCCGGTCCTTCTGGCCCTTGCCATCGCGCACCACAATTTCACACCGGGTGAAACCCACGTCCTTGACCCGCAGCCTGAGCGCCTCCAGCAAACGCAAGCCAGAGCCATACAGCACATTGGCAACGAGCCACTGCACGCCCTGCATTTGCGCAAGCAGCACCTCCACCTCTTCACGGGTCAACACCACCGGCAAGTGCCGGGGTTTCTTGGCGCGAACGACGTCCTGCAGCCGGGGTAGCTCCAGCTTGAGTACCTCCTTATAGATGAACAACAGAGCAGCCAAAGTCTAATTTTGCGTCGAGGCCGAAACATCGCGCACCACCCCCATCTCCGAAGGATGCCGGTAGTGGTGGAAGCGGATATAACGTTTCACCCACTCGGCATAGACAGTTTCGGTACGAATAGAATAGTTTTTGACCCGAATCTGTTGGCGCAACTGATCCAGCAGCTTGGGCTTGCCCTCCTCCATGTCGCGTTTCTCCCTGAATGCTGTCGCGTTTACCGTGACCATTCTCAAGCTAGACAAGGACTTGCAGGACGACAAGGAAGATTATGCGACAGCTGTCGTGGAGAAACGCGACAGCAATGTCGCCTAATAATAGTTAGCCGCCAAATCAACCTGGAGTTCTAGATATGGCATTCCCAGAAATAATTGAACGCCTTGAGGTGGTGGAAGATGGACCTACCTTTCAGAAGCTAATCGAGCAAGCAGTTCCGGCCTTAGCAAGCGAAATTCAAGGGAAAAGTGTATTGCTGTTACCTTCTCATGGTTCTGAGGACGCTTTTTATGCTGGAAGCCTTGATACTCTTGACTATCTGAATGAAAACGGCCTAGATGCTGATCTCTATTCCACAGATGAAGAATATAAGGAGCTGAGCCTTCATGGCGCTGACCTCTGGCTTGGAACCTTTTTATTCCAAAGTATAGTAATTCCAGTGTTTTGCGGTGTGATCTCGTCCTATATATACGATAAATTAAAGGCTAATCCCGGCGACAAAATATCCCTTAAGTTCATAATCGAGAAGAAGGATAAGTCGTCTGTAACTGTGAGTTACGACGGCAAAGTTGAGAATGTTGAAAAGGCCTTAAATGCAGTGAAGGAATTCGCAGATGACTGATAATCGCCATTCGGTCAATCTGAATAATCAAACTGAGGTTGAATCAACCCTCGCTGCACTTGCTGATGCAAAAAGAATCGCCGCTGAGAAAGGCGAGGAAAGTCAGGCCAATCAGCTTTGGCGAGAAATTCAAGCGCTGAAGATTGTCTCAACATACGTCATTGCCATCAATAACATTAAGCAACAGAAATACCGTGATGCCTGGTGCGAACTTGAGCAATGCGAAATTACTTGTAAATTTCTTGGAGAGAACTCTAGCAAAGAGTTCTATCAGAATTCGGGTGCATATTTTGTAGAAAAATACGTCAGTAAATGGCAGTCACTTTACCCATATTGTGTGTTCGCAAGCCCGGCGATGGTTGTCGGCTACTACACCTGCAGCATATGCAACCACAAGATTCGTCCTCGCTCCAGATGCGAACATATTAGGGGGCGCATATATAATGGAGAGTTATGCACGCACCAAGCACATGTTCTGGAAATCCGAGAAATTTCGATTGTCACGAATCCTGTGCAGAAATATTCCGTAGTTCACGATGATGAAACTCTGGATTTTTCTCTTTTAGAGTATCTTTGTTCGCATGTCAGCAGTCCATTCGATGAATGGGATGCCCATTGGACAACAAAAAAGTTCCCGAAGGCTCGTTTCCATTCTGTCTCGGAAGACCATAAATGCCCCTGTCAGAGCGGCAAGAACTTTGGACAATGCTGTGCGGATAAGGTTGAAATTGAGATTCCGCATGTGGATTTTGAGCTTAAAAACGGCCTAAACGAGAACGCCGAAGTTGAAAAGTTCCCGTACTAATGGCGGCTAACAAATGGCTGTTGTCGGACGCACCTACGCTGACGCTCCGGTACGCCACAAAGCCATGGCGTTAGCCACCAAGAGAAAGTTATGCAGCCAGCCATAAAATTAATAATTCTGACTCTTGGGCTTTCCCTTTCGGTTCACGTCCAAGCACTACCATTTTCCTCGATAGAATGCATCCGAACAGAAGAACCCCAATCACCAGAAAAGCTCATATCTAAAAATAACGAATATGAGCTTAAGAAATTGAGCTATACCGCTACTGTCTATAGCTATGGCCAAAATGGTCAGCAGGCCACGCCTATTGAGCAGATTCCTCACGTGGCGGTAAAAATGGGGGACGGCTGGCTTATTGGTAGCGATAGAGGCGAGTGGGGTGGAGAGCTAGTTTCTGTAGGCGCCAATGGTAAATCCGAAACCCTGCTCACTGACAACATCCATGACATGTACAGAACTGATAACGGCTTAATTGTTGTTGCTGGGCTTTCTCATCTAGTTTCCAGCAAAGGCCGCATCTATCTTGTAACAAAAAGCGGATCATCCATAGACTACAAGGTCTTATTTGGCCTAGACGCTGCCCCAGAAGAGTCCTGGATCACAGACTCAGGAGAGATTTATATAAACACAAGCTATGGGCTATCAATTTTAAGAGCTGACGGCACCTTACAAAGAGCGCTTTGCAAAGGGCATGAATACTACAAATACAAAGACAACAGCTGAGCTTGTGTGGCTAACAATGCGCTCAACTATCGCTCACTTCGTTCGCTGGACGTCCAAAAGCTACGCTTTTGGCCGCCTGTTAGCTTAATCGTTAGGCATCAGAAAACCAAATGAGCACAATCACAGAACGTTGGCTATCCGAGCAATGCCGTATTGAGGAGGGGATATTTTTCTCGGACGACACATATATCCCATTGGTCAGTAATGTTCCACAGCTTCCTCGTCGCTCCATCGGTCCGCTGCTGGCTCACTCGCCTGGTGACTGGTCAAGCATTGATGGTGGGCAGCTTGCGGTGTTGCCGGGCTACAGAGTGTTCGGCGGCGACACCCCATGGGAAGGAGCAGGTTTTATTGCTTTGGTCCGCGAAAGCGACGGAGCATTAGTCTGGCTATTGCATTCGGAACAATCCGAACCATTTCGCTCAGCCAGCATTGATGGAGAGTTGATCGTCGCAATTTCACGCAAAGACGGACTGAAGAATCCGCTCTGTACTTTTCGATGGGAAATCCCCGTCACGGCCCCTTGGCTGCTTACCGTCGTGGCGGGCGATGCCTAACAATTCATTCAAGCCGACGCCGCTTCGCGGCGCGGCTTAATTCAGGCGTTAGAGGGAAAAGTGACCTCCTACTGCGTATACACAATCCCTATAGTTGGGAATGTATCTATTGATAAGCCTTTAGCCTTTCAAGTAGACGATATTGAAATTGAATTCTTTATTCGTTCAGGAATATTGAGCCATCTTGTAATAAAGTGCCCTATTCCAAGCTCGCCGACAACCGAAGAAAGGATAGGTGACAATCTAGTAACTAATGAGCCTAGAGCTCGTGAAATTGAAGAAATAGTTCTTCAGATAGGTAACGGCTTTTCTTTATTTAGCCATAGCTGTGTAGAGTTTCTCTTTGAAAAGAGACGTGTCCAATGGATAATTAACGATAAACCATCTAGCATCCAAGTTGATCTCAATGGTGGACCAGCCGCTGCCACATCTGCCAAGCATCTAACAACACCATTATTTATACGTTCAGTATTGGTAGGCTGCATAGAAAAAAATCACGACCCTGCATTGACATTTTTCAGCCGCGGAAGCACCGATGCAAACTCTCATCGCTTTATTGAAGCATATTACAATCTTTTCTTTTTTCTAGAGTTCTTGTACGGAAATGGCAAGTCAGGGAAAAATGCAACTCTAGATGAATTCATGAAATCCACTGAGCTAACATCTAGCATTAAGAACACCTTAGAGAAACCTGAACTCAACGGGTTACTCTCAAGATCTTTCGTAGAAAAGCTGCGAGCATCGGATACCAGAAAAATTCTGGAAATATTAATTCTTGCCAGAGGCTCGTTACATCATCCAAATAAGAATAGAACTGATAATTGGAATCCAGAAAAGCAGCGCCACTTCGGCGATGAAGCAATTTTCTTGCAACTTGTTTGCTTAGAAATAGCGTTTCACCGATATTTCGCCGTAGCATTCACTAAAAAAATTGACCATGCATACAAGAAAGTAGAACGCTGCATAAGAAGGGATAGCAGTATCCGCATTTTTACTACATCCCTCTAACTAGTGGTTCAAACCGTTCGCTTCGCTCACTGGGACGGGCTAAAGCCCGCCCCTTAACCAAACGTTAGGCAACTCATGCACTCGACAGGTCTGCGCGATTTTCAGCCAACTGACATTGACGCCGTCAATGCACTTGGTGTTGCCGCGTTTGAGCAGTTCGCTGGCCAATACGAAGACTGGCCAGGCTTCAGGGCAAAAATCGCATGCATGTCTTCGCTGGCGGAAACGGGCGAGATCATCGTTGCGGCATCTGGCGAAACAGTCGTGGGGGCAGTTGCGTACCTTGGTCCCCAGGCTCTAAAGAGCTCGTTTTTTCCAAGTACATGGGCTGTCATGCGAATGCTCGTTGTTTGCCCAGAATCACGCGGTAAAGGCATTGGCCGCACACTTGCCAACGCTTGCATTGCAAAGGCTCAGCGTGACGGAGCCGACGTGTTCGGCCTCCACACTAGCGCCATCATGTCTGTGGCGCTTCCGATGTACCTATCCATGGGGTTTGAGTTCGTTCGTGAAGCACCATCAATCCACGGTGTCCCATATAGCATCTACGCAAAACAACTCGCTGGGCAAGGCCGCGTCGCCTAACTGGGCGGTCAAGCGGACACCAACACAGGCCATGCCTTCGGCATTCTCATGGCCTGTGTTGGTGCCCTACGCACCTTCGGTGCTCCGGCGCCGCTTACCTTGAGCGTTATGCACATCAATAAAATCAGTGAGCCACGCCATGACCATAGTGCGCTTTGATCTGTTGCTGTTCTCAGCCTGCTTCGCCCTACTAGCAGCAGCGCTATTTCTGATGACACGGCATCGTTCAAAAATTGCTCTCACAGCATTTTCACTGCTTGCAGCCTGTGCAATTGCTAAATTAGTGCAATTTGTAATCCCTGCGGTCATCCCGATGCCATGCACTGAAGGTATATGCAACCCAACAGAGCCTTATCTAAGCATCGTGAGTTACGCATACCGCATCGAGCCATACATGCTGTTAGCTGCAAGCATATTGGCTTTAATCACAGCAGTAAGAAGTAATAGAAAATGCACAGTGCATGCTGCATAACAATGCGCTCACCTGTTGCTCACTTCGTTCGCTGGACGTCCAAAAGCTACGCTTTTGGCCGCCCGTTAGCTTAATCGTCATGTATCACCATCAACCAAGGAGGATGCCATGAGAAAAGCAGCATTGCCATTAATTGCTCTTCTGGCATTTACAGCCTACACAGCATTTGTAATGTCACAGGCTGAACAGTCGCTCATCCAGTTCGGCATAGAACTAATGTCAAGCCTTGACACTGCTCAGGTCGTAATCGATCTCTACATCCTGGCCGCGCTTGCTAGCATCTGGATGTATCAAGACAACAAAGCACGCAACAAGCCATTTATTGCCGTGGCTCCGTACCTCGCAATTACTATCGTCTTTGTATCTATCGGCCCACTACTCTATCTTGTTATCAAAGACCTTTCAAAAGAGCGTAGCGCAGGTGAAACATAAAAATTGACTCAAGACCACTCGCCTCGCTCACTCGGGACCGGCTAAAGCCGGCCCCTTAACCATAATCCTTATGTGGCCCCTCATGAATAACAATACTGAAACCTTTACATTCACGGGAAGAATCAGAAGCATTCGGCACGCTGCAAATGGCATCACAGAAATGCTCAAAAGCCAGCACAATGCGTGGATTCACCTTCTTGCGGCCATGGCTGTCAGCTTCATCGCATTTCTTCTTCAGATAAGCACACTAGAGTGGTGCCTTTTGATTCTATCCATCATGGCCGTCTGGGTGTCCGAGGCTTTAAATACAGCTTTCGAATTTCTGTGTGACGTAGCATCCCCCGAGTTTCATCCTTTGGTCAAAAAATCCAAAGATGTCGCTGCAGGAGCTGTACTGCTTAGTGCCGCAGGGGCTGTAATCATTGGGTCAATCATTTTCACTCCATATATCAAGGCATTCATATAGAAAACCTTTCAAGACCACCCCTGATAAAAATTAGAATTCTGTATGACCTTTTACTTAAAGCTGGCCATCTTTGTAGCGGTACTGTCGAGTACCATTTGGCTCATACGTCGCTTTCCGAACAATTTAGTTTCACGTGCAGCACTTGACTGGCATGGCCCCTATCCAACCCAAGGTGAGCACCTGAGCAAATTCATGCTTCGCCGAGCGATCTACACACTCAAGTGGTTCAGCCGAGCTCTCTTGGCCTTCTGCGTACTATGGCTTGTAGTATTGCGGTATCCAAACCTCGCGGACATACCGCTGTTCATGGCTTTCTGGTTCGCGCTGTCGTTACTCGGCAGCACCTTGCTGCTGGCCACTACCCTGTATGCTGCGTCAGCGGCCAAGCAGCATCTGCTTGGCCCGAACCCAGAATTCAAGGTTTCGGTGAACCATCAGCAATCTAACAACTAGGAGCCTGACAACATCATGAGATCATTTATCACTTCATTCTTTTTGTTTTTTATGGCAATGGGTCATGCAGAAGAGAAATTCGACCTGAACACTTACACCGCTGCCTCGATGGAGGGTTTAAGAATACAAACGGAAGCCCATCAAGACATATGGGGTATAGGTAGCTCTGCGCGCTGGAATGTAGATCAAGATACCGGTCTCATCTGGTGGATACTTTCTGACGGGAAAACGGCTTCAGCCCCAGTTCAGATCATCGGCACCTACAACCCAGCAGATAGCAGTTTTATGTGGGGCTGGGATCACCCATCGGTTAGCCCTCCCCTTCAGGAGCATGCAAAACTAATAAAGGCCTTTGGAGAAAAGCACGGAATTCCAAAGTTCACGACTAGAGTTATAAAGGTTACGGAGAACGAAGCCTGGGAGTTTGTTGCCATCGCCAATCGTCTTGCAGAAGCAAATGGAGGTTATCGCGCCGATGCTGGCGGCCCTATCGTCTTCATGACCTTTGGGGAAATATCTCTCAAGAAATCGTCCCCCTAGCATCTAACTCGATGCCTTCGAAGGGACCTGAAACGAACGTCAGAGGCAACGCATGAAACCAAGCTGGCTAGCACTCCCGCTAATCGCCATCCCAGCAAGCATGGTGAGTCTATATCTTTATGCGCACGCCCTACCTAGCCTTGCCTTTCCATTGAGCTCGATAGATGCCCTTATCTTCACTGACGGCGGATCTCTAACCATTGAGCTAGAGGATGCAGAGGGTGATCGATTTTACTTCGGAATCAAGGGTGACCTAGCCACATCACGGGAAATATCCCCCTCCTTTTATGCGCGTACCCTCTTAGGAGTTCCTCTAGCAATTACACCAGATATCGGCGGCGCCGAAGAGTACAAGCTTGCCAGTTTCGCCAGAAATCTAGCAGAGGTACATCTCCCCCCAACCTCGTTAAGCAAGGTGAAAAATAACGATCTGGACGGGCTTTCAGAGGCCGAGCTTAAATACGCCGTTGTATATTCCATATACCGCACCCTCGGCGCGCGCAGCCCGATCCAACTGTCTCATTCACCCGCCTTGGACTAGGTTATGTACGAAAAGTCGTCGAGCGAAGGCTAGGCTAGGCAAAAAACGGTGAGGAAGCGGACTGGGCTCGCATGCGAGTTTACGAATGGTAAATGAGCATTCCGAACCGATTTTTAACGACGCATCGCCGAGCGCAGGCACTTTTCGTACATAACCTAACACCCCACCGCCTAATCAAGCCTGGCCAGGATCAAGCACCATGAAAATCCGAAGCGAACTCCCCTCGGACGCCTCTGCCATTGCAACAGTGACTACCGCAGCATTCAGAAATGCGGCTCACACCGACCACACGGAACAGTTCATTGTTCGGGAACTGCGCAACTCTGGGGCGCTGTCCGTGTCGTTTGTTGCGGAAGACGATGGTGCGGTCATTGGACATGTCGCGGTATCGCCCGTAACCATTTCAAGCGGTGCAGCGGGGTGGTATGGACTCGGCCCCATTTCCGTCCAGCCGGAACGGCAAGGGGCAGGCGTCGGCGCCCAACTCATGCGGGCTGCACTCGACCAGTTGCAGTCCAGTGGCGCATCCGGATGCGTAGTGCTGGGAGAGCCTGCCTACTATTCCCGCTTCGGTTTCGTCGTGGCCCCAGGGCTGGTACTGCCCGGCGTACCACCAGAATACTTCCAGGCCATTTCGTTCAAGGGTCCGCACCCCACGGGCACGGTTTCTTACCACGAAGCGTTTGAAGCCAAGGCGTAGCCATTCGCTTCGCCATGCGACTGCGCACAGGTGTGGAATCCGCAGACGGTTATGCCTGGAATGCGGCTCCAGGCGGGCAGCCTGGACATCCTTCGTGGTCACGCATGATCACCCCATGACACCACCAGCGGGAACGAGAGATTTTGCCCGCCACGCGGGCTTGCGGCACACTAGCCGCCCCGAGCGACCGCTCGTTTCACAGTCGTAACCTATGACCCGCTCCCCCTTCCGCCGCCTTGCCTTCGGTGCCCTGCGTCGCCTGCTGTATCTCTGGGTACGCTCGGAAACCATCAACCAGTCGTCCTTCAACCTGCGCCTGGATCGCGGCAAGCCGGTGTTCTATGTGCTGCAGCAGCCCTCGGCGGCGGACCTGGCGGTGGTGGACAGGGAGTGCACCAAGGCCGGCCTGCCGCGCCCGGTGCTGCCGGTGGCGCTCGGCGGCCAGCTCGAGCCGGCCGGCTTCTTCTACCTGACCCGCTCGCCCAGCTGGTTCGGCGGGCACGACAAGCGCGGCGCCCCGCCCACCCTGCAGCGCATCCTCGCCAGCCTCGACGGCAATGCCCTGGACGACGCCCAGATAGTCCCGGTCAGCGTGTTCTGGGGCCAGTCGCCGGACCGCGAGACCAGCCCGTGGAAGCTGCTGTTCGCCGACACCTGGGCGGTCACCGGGCGCCTGCGCAAGCTGGTCAGCATCCTCATCCTCGGGCGCAAGACCCGTGTGCAGTTCTCCGCGCCCATCCACCTGCGCGAACTGCTCGACCAGGGCAAGGGGCGCGAACGCACCCTGCGCATGGTGCAGCGCATCCTGCGAGTGCATTTCCGCAACCAGAAGGCCGCCGTGATCGGCCCGGACGTGTCGCACCGGCGCAACCTGGTCAAGGGGCTGATCCATGGCCCGCAGGTGCGCCAGGCCATCCGCGAGGAGATGGAGCGCGAGAAGATCAGCCAGGAGAAGGCCGAAGCGCAGGCCCTGCGCTACGGCAACGAGATCGCCTCGGACTACACCTACACCGCCATCCGCTTCCTAGAAACGGTGCTGAGCTGGTTCTGGAACAAGCTGTACGAGGGCATCCAGGTCAACCATCTGGAGGCGGTGCGCGACATCGCCCATGGCCACGAGATCATCTACGTGCCCTGCCACCGCAGCCATATCGACTACCTGCTGCTGTCCTACCTGCTGTTCCGCAACGGCCTGACCCCGCCGCACATCGCCGCAGGCATCAATCTCAACATGCCGGTGGTCGGCGGTCTGCTGCGCCGCGGCGGCGCCTTCTTCATGCGCCGTACCTTCAAGGGCAACCCGCTGTACACCGCAGTATTCAACGAATACCTGCACACCCTGTTCAGCAAGGGCTTCCCGGTCGAGTATTTCGTCGAGGGCGGCCGTTCACGCACCGGGCGCACCCTGCAGCCGAAAACCGGCATGCTGGCGATCACCCTGCGCAGCTTCCTGCGCTCCTCGCGCCTGCCGATCGCCTTCGTGCCGGTCTACATCGGCTACGAGCGCGTGCTCGAAGGCCGCACCTACCTGGGCGAACTGCGCGGCGCGGCGAAGAAGAAGGAGTCGATCTTCGACATCTTCAAGGTCATCGGTGCCATCCGCAAACAGCGCTTCGGCAGCGTCCGGGTCAACTTCGGCGAGCCGATCAAGCTAGCCGAGTTCCTCGACGCCGAGCAGCCCGGCTGGCGCACCCAGGACTACGGCGACCAGTACCGCCCCGAGTGGCTGAACCGCACCACCAACCGCCTCGGCGCGCAGGTGGCGCAGCACCTCAACGAGGCAGCGGCGATCAACCCGGTCAACCTGGTCGGCCTGGCCCTGCTCTCCACCAGCAAGCTGGCGCTGGACGAGAAGGCCCTGGCCCGGGTGCTCGACCTGTACCTGGCGCTGCTGCGCAAGGTGCCCTACTCGCCCCACGCCACCCTGCCGGACGGCGATGGCCAGGACCTGATCCGCTACGTGCAGAGCATGGACCTGCTGGCCGAGCAGAAGGACGCCCTGGGCAAGATTCTCTATCTGGACGAGCAGAACGCCGTCCTGATGACCTACTACCGCAACAACGTGCTGCACGTATTCGCGCTGCCTGCGCTGCTGGCGAGCTTCTTCCTCAGCAGCTCGCGGATGAGTCGCGAGCAGATCCTGCGCTACTCCACCGCGCTCTACCCCTATCTGCAGTCGGAGCTGTTCATCCGCTGGTCGGTGGATGAGCTGGAGGGCGTCGTGGACCAGTGGCTGGAGGCCTTCGTCGAGCAGGACCTGCTGCGCCGCGAGGACGACATGTTCGTGCGCCCGGCACCCAGCTCGCGCCAGTTCGTCCTGCTCACTCTGCTGGCCCGCGCCATCGTGCAGACCCTGCAGCGCTTCTACATGGCCACCGCCCTGCTGATCAACGCCGGCCAGTACGCGCTGAGCGCCGAGGAGCTGGAGAACCTGTGCGTGGTGATGGCCCAGCGCCTTTCGATCCTCCACGGTCTCAACGCCCCGGAGTTCTTCGACAAGAGCCTGTTCCGCCACTTCATCCAGACCCTGCTGGACCAGGGCGTGCTGCGCCAGAACGGCGAAGGCAAGCTCAGCCACCACCCGCAGCTGGCGGAGCTGGTGGAGGGTGTGGCCAAGCGCGTGCTGCCCGCGGAGATCCGCCTGTCCATCCGCCAGGTGGCGCTGGAGCGCGAAGAAGACCCGGTCGAGCCCGCCTGATACGCGCGACGCTCCGACCGGCGTCGCCGGTCAGAGCACGTTCGGCTCGATCTCCAAAGCCACGCCGAAGCGCTGCAAGATGTCCTGCTGGATACGCCGGGCCAACTCCAGCAGCTGGGCGCCGCTGGCCGTGCCGTAGTTGACCAGCACCAGCGCCTGCAGGCGGTGCACGCCGGCATCGCCTTCGCGGAAGCCCTTCCAGCCCGCGCGCTCGATCAGCCAGCCAGCGGCCAGCTTGACCCGCCCTTCCCCGGCCGGATAGCTGACCAGGTCGGCATGCAGGGCATGGATGCGCTCGGCCTGCTCGGCCGGCACCACCGGGTTCTTGAAGAAGCTGCCGGCATTGCCCAGCTCGGCGGGGTCCGGCAGCTTCTCGCGGCGGATGGCGCAGATGGCGCGGCTGACGTCCATCGCCGTCGGCGCCTCGACGCCGTCCTGCTCCAGGCGCTGGCGCACCGGGCCGTAATCCAGGCGCAGCGCGGCCTTGCGGCTCAGGGCGAAACGCACGCGCAGGATCAGCCAGCGCCCGGGCTGCTGCTTGAACAGGCTGTCGCGGTAGGCGAAGGCGCACGCCTCCAGGCCGAACTCGCGCAGCTCGCCGCTGCGGCGATCCAGCGCGGTGAGCCCGGCGAACACGTCCTTGATCTCGACCCCGTAGGCGCCGATGTTCTGCATGGGCGCGGCGCCGACCGTGCCGGGGATCAGGCTGAGGTTCTCCAGGCCAGCCAGGCCCTGCTCCAGGGTCCAGAGCACGAAGGGGTGCCAGGGCTCGCCGGCCTCGGCCTCCACCACCACCCGCTCGCCGTCGTCCGCGACGATGCGCAGACCGCGGCTGGCCATGCGCAGCACCAGGGCCTCGACGTCGCCGGTCAGCAGCAGGTTGCTGCCGCCGCCGACCACCAGCAGCGGCAGGTCGCGGTGCCCGGCCTCGGCCAGCGCCTGGCGCATCTCGTCGTCGTCGTGTGCCTCGGCGAACAGCCGCGCCTTCACGTCGACACCGAAGGTGTTGAACGGCTTGAGGGAGACCGCTTCGCTCAGCTGCAGGCTCACAGGCGTCCCCTGATCTCGGCGAGCAGGGCGTCGCTGGCCTGCTCGATCAGGTCCAGTACCTGCTCGAAACCGTCCGCCCCGCCGTAGTAGGGGTCGGGCACCTCGTCCAGGGCCAGGGCGTAGCGGCGCAGGTACAGGTCCAGCTCGGCGCCGCCGCTGGCCGGGCGCAGCGCCTGCAGGCGGGCCAGGTTGTCGTGGTCCATCGCCAGGATCAGGTCGAAGCGCTGGAAGTCGTCGCGCAGCACCTGGCGCGCGCGCAGGCTCGACAGGTCGTAGCCACGGGTCAGCGCCGCCTGGCTGGAACGGCCGTCCGGCGCCTTGCCCACGTGCCAGTCGCCGGTGCCGGCGGAGTCCACCGTCACCCGCTCGTGCAGGCCGGCCTGCAGCAGGCGGTGGCGGAATACGCCCTCGGCCGTGGGCGAGCGGCAGATGTTGCCCATGCAGACGAACAGGACGCGCATCAGGCCCCCAGCAGGCGGCGCACCCGCTCCAGGTCTTCCGCGGTATCGACGCCGGCCGCCGGCGCCTCCAGGGCATCGGCGACGTGGATGCGCACGCCGTGCCAGAGCGCGCGCAGCTGCTCCAGGCACTCTGTATCCTCCAGCCAGCACGGGCCCCAGGCGACGAAGTCGTGGAGGAAGCCGGCGCGGTAGGCGTAGATGCCGATGTGGCGGCGATAGGGCACGCCTTCCGGCAGCACGTCACGGCGCTGGGCGAAGGCATCACGCGCCCAGGCCAGCGGCGCGCGGCTGAAGGTCAGGGCCAGGCCGGTCTTGTCAGAAACCACCTTGACCACGTTGGGATTGAACAGCGCCTGCACATCATCGATGGGCTCGGCCAGGGTGGCGATCCCCGCCTGCGGGTTGGCGGCCAGGTTGGCGGCCACCTGATCAATGATGCTCGGCGGAATCAGCGGCTCGTCGCCCTGCACGTTGACCACGATGGCGTCATCCGCCAGGCCGAGCTGGGTGGCGACTTCGGCCAGGCGGTCGGTGCCGGAGTTGTGGTCCACCCGGGTCAGCAGCACTTCGGCGCCGAAGCCCTGGCAGGCCTCGACGATGCGCGCGTCGTCGGTCGCCACCACCACGCGGGCGGCCCCGCTCTTCTTCGCCTGCTCCCAGACGTGCCGGACCATGGGCTTGCCGGCGATGTCCTGCAGCGGCTTGCCGGGCAGGCGGCTGGAGGCGTAGCGGGCGGGGATCACAACGGTGAAGGCGGTCATCTACTTGTCCAGGCGCTCGTCGGTGGTCAGGGTGCGGGCCTCGCTTTCCAGCATCACCGGGATGCCGTCGCGGATCGGGTAGGCCAGACCGGCGCCTTTGCTGATCAGCTCGGTCTTGTCTTCGGAAAGCTGCAGCGGGCCCTTGCACACCGGGCAGGCCAGGATGTCGAGCAGTTTGGTATCCATCGGGGAATCCTCGGAGAGGTGGGAAAACGCGAAACTCAGGGCCGGGCGGCAGGCAGGCGGTCCAGGCGCTGGTCGAACCAGGCGACGAAGGCCGGCGACGGCGCCGCGTCCACCGCCAGGTACCACCAGTCGTCGGCGGCGAAGGCCCGGCATTTCACCGCATCCTTCTCGGTCATCAACAGCGGCAGCGCCGGGGTGAAGCGCAGGGTCTCGGGGCTGTAGCGGGCGTGGTCGGCGAAGGGATGCGCGATCGGCCGCCAGTTTAGCGCCTCGAGGGTGGCGAAGAAACGCCGCGGGTTGCCGATGCCGGCTACTGCATGGACCTGCTGGCCGGGCGGGAAATGGTCGAGACCGACCCGCTCGCCGCTGCGCAAGTTGACCAGGGCGGTCGGGCGCAGCTGCAGGGCATAGCCCTCCTCGCCGTCCACGGTGGCGCCGTTGTGCAGCACCGCGTCGACCTCGGCCAGCCGCTCCGCCGGCTCGCGCAGGGGGCCGGCCGGCAGGCAGCGGCCGTTGCCGAGGCCGCGCGCGGCGTCCACCAGCACCAGTTCGATGTCGCGGGCCAGGCGGTAGTGCTGCAGGCCGTCGTCGCAGAGGATCAGGTCCAGCTTCTCCTGTTCCAGCAGGGCCTGCACGGCGCGGGCGCGCTGCGGGTCGATCACCAGCGGCACGCCGCTGCGCTGGACGATCAGCAGCGGCTCGTCGCCGGCGTGGCTGGGCGGGTCGTCGGCGCGCACCCGCCAGGGCAGTTGCGGCGGCATGGCGCCATAGCCGCGGCTGACCACGCCGACGCGCAGGCCGCGTGCCCGGCAGTGCTCGATCAGCCAGAGGATCATGGGGGTCTTGCCGGTACCACCGACGGTGACGTTGCCGACCACCAGCACCGGCACCGGCGCACGATAGATGTCGCCCTCACCGGCCAGGAAGGCACGGCGCTTGCCGAGCACCACCCGCCGGTACAACCACTCCAGCGGGCGCAGCAGGGTCAGGGCGGGATGGCCGTGGTACCAGGCGGCGACGAGCCGGTCGGCGAGGCTCAAGGCTTGGCCTCGGCCTCGACCGTGGTGATGCGCAGGTGGGAGAAGCCCAGCTTGCCGGCGGCGTCCATGGCGGTGATCACCGCCTGGTGCGGGGTCTTGCCGTCGGCGCTGATCGCCACCGGCAGGCTGTTGTCGCCGCCGGACTCCTTGCCCAGCGCGGCCATCAGGCCTTCCAGATCGCTCTTGAGCAGCGGCTGGCCGTTCAGCGAATAGCTGCCGTCGGCGCTGATCAGCACTTCCAGCTTCTTCAGCGTGGTTTCCTCGGGCGGCGTGCCGGAGGCGGCCTCTGGCAGGTCGACCTTGAGCTGGGTCTCGCGGGTGAAGGTGGTAGTGACCACGAAGAACAGCAGGAGGATGAACACCACGTCGATCAGCGACGCCAGGTTGATCTCGACGTTCTCCCGGGATTTACGCCGGAACTTCACGCCTTCTTGCCCTCTTTGCGGGCCTCTTTGGGTGCTGGGGCCGCACCGTTGCCGCCCAGGTCGACATCGCGGTCGCCCTGCACCACCTCCACCAGCTTGATCGCCTCCTGCTCCATGCCGACCACCAGCTCGTCGACGCGGCGCACCAGGAAGCGATGGAAGAACAGTGCCGGGATGGCGACGAACAGACCCGCAGCGGTGGTGATCAGGGCCTTGGCGATACCGCCGGCCAGGACGGCCGCGTTGGCCATGTTGGCGCCCATGAAGGCGCTGAAGATGTCGATCATGCCCAGCACGGTGCCCAGCAGGCCGAGCAGCGGCGCGACGCCGGCGATGGTGCCGAGGGTGTTGAGGTAGCGCTCCAGGTCATGGATGACGCGGGCGGCGGCCTCCTCGATGCACTCCTTCATGATCTCGCGACCATGCTTGGAGTTGGCCAGGCCGGCGGCGAGGATCTGCCCCAGCGGGGAGTTGGCCCGCAGCTCCTTGAGCTTGTCGTTGGTCAGCTTCTTTTCCTTGATCCACAGCCACACCTGGCCCAGCAGGTGGGGGGGCGTGATACGGCTGGCACGCAGGGTCCAGAGGCGCTCGGCGATGATGCCGGCTGCGACGATAGAACTCAGAATGATCGGCAGCATCATCCAGCCGCCAGATTTGACCAACTCCCACACGGTTGCGCATCCCCACTTGGAAAAGTGGCGCCACTCTAGCATAGGGACGCGCAGGCACAGACCACCCGGGTTCTCATTTTTCCCGCCAGAAACGCGGCCGCTCGCGCCAGCCGGAAGCACCCTCGCCACCGCCCAGCAGCAGGCGCACGGCGCCCTTTTCCGCGCTGTCGTGCAGCTCGATGCCGCGCTGCCGGTAGCGGGCCAGGACGGTCGGATGCGGATGGCCGAAGGGGTTGTGCCAGCCCCGCGAGAGCAGCGCTGCCCGTGGCGCCACCGCATCCAGGAAGGCGGCCGACGACGAACTCCGGCTGCCGTGGTGCGGCACCTGCAGCCACTCGGCGCGCAGGTCGCGCCCCGCTGCCAGCAACGCGCGTTCGGTGGCCGCATCCACGTCGCCGGTCAGCAGCAGGCGCTCGCTCGCCGTCTCCACCTTGAGCAGGCAGGAGGCCGGATTGCCCTGCTTCGCCCCGGCCCAGCGCCAGGTGGTGAAGCGCACGCCGTCCCAGTCCCAGCTTTCGCCATCGATGCACGGACGCGCCCGCAGCTCCACCGGCAGGGCGTCGGCCTCCCCGCTCGACACGCGGGCCACGGCCATGCCCTGCACCACCGCCAGGGCGCCGCCGGCGTGGTCGCTGTCGGCGTGGCTGAGCAGCATCAGGTCGAGCCGGGACACGCCCAGCTGGCGCAGGGAGGGCAGCACCACCCGCTCGCCCAGGTCGAAGTCGCCGAAACGCGGGCCGGCGTCGTACAGCATGGCGTGCTCGCGGGTGCGCACCAGCACGGCGAGCCCCTGGCCGACATCCAGTTGCCAGACCTCCGCCTGCCCCGGGGCGATCCGCTCCCGAGGCGGCAGGAAGAACGCCAGCAGCAGGGTCAGGCCCAACGCCCGCAACGACACCCCGGCCGGCAATAGGCAGAGCAGCACGCCCAGGCTGCCCACCAGCCAGCACCAGAGCGGGAGCGACGTAGGCAGCCAGGCGGGCAAGGCGGCGGCGATCCAGGCGAGCAGTTGGAACAGCAGCTCCAGCAGGCCGCCGGCCAACCACAGCAGCGCCTCGCCCAACCAGGGCACCGGCAGCAACAGGGTGCCGAGCAGCGCCAGCGGCACCACCAGCAGGCTGACCCAGGGCACGGCCACCAGGTTGGCCAGCGGCCCGCTCAGGCTCAGCGGCAGGCCGAGGTCGAAGAACAGCGGCAGCAGCCCCAGCGCCAGGGTCCATTGCGCGCGCCACCAGACCCGCCACCAGGGCCAGTGGCCGAGCCGCCCACCGAACACCCAGGCGAGCACCGCAACGGCGCCGAAGGACAGCCAGAAACCGGCCTGCAGCACGGCCAGCGGCTCGACCAGCAGCACCAGCACGAACGCCAGTCCCAACGGCCACCACAGCCCCAGGTGACGGAAGCGCAGGCGCCAGAGCAGCACCAGCGCGACCATCACGCAGGCACGCCGCACCGGCACCTCGAAGCCCGCCAGCAGGCCGTAGCCCAGCGCACCGGCGAAGGCCAGTCCGCAGGCCCAGGGCAGCCAGGGCACGGCGCGCGGCCACAGCCCCATCCGCGCCAGGCCAGCGACCAGTCCGTACAGGAAGACCGCCAGCAGCGCCACGTGCTGGCCGGAGATCACCATCAGGTGCACGGTGCCGGTGTCTTGCAGTACCCGCCAGTCGCTACGGCTCAGCCCCGAGTCGTCGCCGATCACCAGCGCCGCCAGACCGCCGGCGCGGCCATGGGCCTCGACCTGCAGCAGCCGGCGGCGCAGGTCGTCGCGCCACGCGGCGGGCCCGACCGCCTCGCCCAGACGCTCGCCCTGCTTGACGGTGCCAGTGGCTCCGATGCGTTGCGCCAGCAGCCAGGCCTCGTAGTCGAAGCCCTGCGGATTGACCAGGCCACGCGGGCGCTTGAGCCTGACCGCCAGGCGCCAGCGCTCGCCGGCCAGCACCGGCGGCCCGTCGTACCAGGACAGGCGCAGGCGCTGCGGCAACCCGTGCTTCCTGGCGGTGGCGTCTTCGAGCTGAAAGCGCACCACGCCCTCGGCCGTTTCCGGCAGCCCGGTCACCCGCCCTTCCAGCCACAGCGTGCGGCCGTCCAGCTCGACCGGCAGGCGGTCGTCCAGCGCGGACTGGGCGCTGAAGCAGGCCCAGACGAAACCGAACAGCAGGAAGGAAGCCGGATAGCTGCGCCAGGGCAGCAGCATCAGCGCCACCGGCAGCAAAAGCAGGAGCAGCCAGAGCGGCGGAAGCTCCGGCAGGAAGCGCAGGCAGATCAAGCCCGCAGCCAGCGCCACCATCCCTGTGCGCATGAGGTGTATCCCGGCGAGAGGCCGTGGGCCCCGGAGCGGGCAAGTCT